>CAZXFO010000264.1:0-3091 GCA_964639745.1 uncultured Coxiellaceae bacterium
CGGACGTACAAATTTATGATTAGTTAAGTTTTGCAATCTCGTTGGCTGGTAAGGTGCGGGCTTACTCAATATATAATATTTCGCTGCTTTGACTAAATGGCGCTTAGGTACTGCCACATCTACTAAACCAAGTTTTACGGCTGACTTACCACTGACTGTATGACCCGATAAAATTAAATTTAGACCTTCTTTTGCACCAATGAGACGTATTAGACGCACGCTACCGCCCCAACCTGGCTGTATGCCTAGCTTTACTTCTGGCAAACCCAATCGTGTCTTCGCACCATCTTCAACTACACGATACCGACATGCTAAAGCCAGCTCTAACCCGCCCCCTAAACAAAAACCTTCAATCATCGCAACAGTGGGCAGAGATAATGCTGCTAGTTTAGCAAACACATCTTGGCCCGCTTTTAAAACTGCTAAGGCACTGCTTTCGTCTGTAATTTGTTTAAATTCATTAATATCTGCGCCCGCGATAAAACCACTTTTTTTAGCAGAAGCGATAATTAAGCCTGTGTATTCGTGCTTTTGTGCCAAGGTATCTAAAATAGCAGAAAACTCTGTCATCGCTTCTTGATTAAGCGCATTGACGCTTGATCCTGCTCTATCGAAATAAGCCCATAAAATTTGGTCAGTATCGACTTCTAGCTGCCAATTTTTATATTGCTGGCGAATATTCATTATTGATCTCCTTACGACACTGATTCTAATAAAAGAGCCCCACCCTGGCCGCCACCTATACAGATGGTTGCAATACCACGTTTGGCTTTTTGTCGCCTTAAAATTTCAGCTAAATGTAATGTAATGCGCGCGCCGCTTGCGCCTACAGGATGACCTAAAGCAATAGCTCCACCATCAATATTGAGCCGGCTAGGATCTATTGAACCAAGCGCCTGATCCAAATTAAGATTATCTCTACAATATTCATCACTCTCCCAAGCCCGTAAGCATGCCAACACTTGAGCTGCAAACGCCTCGTTTATTTCCCAATAATCAATCTCGTCTTTATCTAATTTATGCTTTTGCAAAAGTTGAACTGTAGCATGCACAGGACCCAAGCCCATTTGCGCTGGATCAACGCCTGCCCACTCAACATCCACAATTTTAGCTAATACTGGTAAATGATATTTCTGTACTGCATCTTTGCTAGCTAATAATACCAATACTGCACCATCTGTTACTTGCGAGCTATTACCAGCAGTAACGTTACCAAATTGCTTATCAAAATAAGGTTTGAGTGTTGCTAATTTCTCAATAGAACTCTCACGTCGCACACCATCATCTAGGGTAAAGCATCCCCCTTGAGCATCATAAATGGGCAATACTTCCAGTAAGCGTTTTTCATCTTGCGCTAAAGCAACTCGACGATGGCTTTCTACTGAAAAAGCATCCATTTCTTCACGAGTAATGTGGAAACGATGCGCTAGAATTTCAGCAGTTTGGCCCATGGTTAAATTGACGACGGGATCGCGTAATCCACGTAATAAAGATATAACGGGTTTAAAATAAGCAGGTCTTAATTTAGTAATATGCTTTAATTTACCAAGCATAGTTTTTTCTGCCGATAACCCCGCTAACCAGTTGACCATATCTTTATCGTAGATCAAAGGAGCTTGGCTCATCGCTTCTGTACCACCAGCTAACACTAAATCATGTTTGCCTATAGCGATATCTCGAAACGCACTATCAATAGCCTGCATTCCTGAAGCGCAGTTTCGTTGCACAGTCCATGCTGGCACCTGCTTACCGCAACCTAGGCGCAAAGCAATAATTCGAGCAATATTAGCTTCATCTGCACTAGGAGCAACACAACCAATAATGACTTCGTTAATGTCGCTGGGTGCAAACGGCTGGCGGGTCAATAGCTCTTTGCCTACATTGACAGCTAAATCAGAAGCAGAAAATGGGCCTGGCTTTCCTTTAACTTTTAAGAAAGGCGTTCGCGCACCATCGACTAAATATACTTCTCGTAGCGATTTTCTAAATTCCATAGTGTAATCCTCTGGCTAGCTCACCACTTTATGTAAATCGAATGAAAATTCACTCACCTTAATTACTTCAAGCCGGTGCTTTTCATAATCCAATAATGTATTAGCTTCATCGGCTGTTATTAAACCTTCTTTCAAGGCAACTTTTATCTGATCAGTTACGGGCATCCATAAGGGTATTTTGCCCTGCTTTAGAATACCTTGGAGCTTTTTAGCAATAGGATCAACTGTATTAGTCTTTGCAAAAGCATCTTCTAATTGTGCTAACCATTCTTGCTTGTCTTTAGTGATATAGAAATTTTTGGTTAGGCGTTCACGCATTTGACCAGGAGTTAACATAGGAGCCACAACTTGATGGCATAGCTTATCATCTGGCTTATTATATATTTTTCCAAACGGTATAAAAAGTTTTAGGAAGTAGCCTAGCCACTTTACGGGGAAATTATTGGCTAGCTCTTTCAAAGCTACTTGACAGCGATGCAAGCACGTATGCAAACACCATCTTATATAGGGCAATTCTTCATCAGGCTGATCATTGTCAAAGAAATACTTTAATACTGCTGAAGCTAAATAAAGTTGACTTAAGACATCCCCCAAACGAGCAGAAGTACGTTCGCGTCGTTTTAAATTTCCTCCTAAAAGCATTAGCACAATATCCGTAAACATCGCTAACACTGAACTAACTACTGTAAGCTGCTGGAATAAATATTGTACATTTCTATCTTTTGCAGGCTTAGCTAATTTTAGTCGAATTAATCTGCCACCCGATAAAGCATGCCATAGTGAGCTCGCAAAATTCTTTAACCCAAAACTTAGATGTTTAAGCAAAAGAGTATCGAATTTCTCTAACTTGCCCTGTTCATCTTTTGACAGCAATAAATTCACTTCTTCTAGTAAATAAGGATGGCAAATAATTAAACCCTGTCCAAAAATGATGAGGTTGCGAGTTAAGGCATTTGCACCCTCAACTGTAATACTCATGGGCATTGCCATATATACGTTTGCTAATAGATTATGTGGACCCGTTTGAATTGCATGGCCACCATGAATATCCATAGCTTTATTAATAATAGTACGAGCTATTTCAGTCATATGATATT
>CAZXFO010000265.1:0-1623 GCA_964639745.1 uncultured Coxiellaceae bacterium
GAATGGGTTGAAAGCTGGGAGTATGAATTTGATTTAGGAGAGAGATTCCCTTATAAAAAAGCTATATTTGATGCGCGCAAAGGTTTACTCGATATTGAGAGTAAGAAGCTTGCTGAGTTGATGAAAAACTATGAAAGCATAAATATAAAAAAATTGGGCGCTGCTGAATCATTGAAAAATCAAAATCATAATCCATCTGATTCTGGTGTTTGGAATACGCTGAACGCCGGGGCAAATTTACTGCAACATAAAGTTAATATTAGTCATAAAAGAATGTGTCTAATAAAGGCTCGAATAACGGCAGCAGAATAGTCAATTGCCGAGCAAAAGCTAGCAAACGATAATGCCATAAAGCAGCAATCAATTGAGGTTTATGGTGATCAGAAAGCCAAAATTTTAAAACTTATAGATAGCCGTATTGATGAGCTTAAAGCCGAAATTGATAATGCGTGGATTCCGTGGCGCTTTAATAAAAAAATAGATAAGGGCGAATACTGGCCGCTTAAAACCAAAAAACGAAAAATAGAATTGCTAGGGCATGCCAAAGAGAAAGTAAATGTTCCTTACATTAGGCTTAAGAATGATGTTGAAATACAGCAAGTACAAAGTTTCTATAAAAAAGATGATGTTTTAGCTGAATTCGGAAAATTGGGATTAAATCCACATCTATTATTCCAAGGCCGTACCGGTAAGATAATGGAGCAGGTTCGTTACCTCTCGGCGTCTGCTGAAGACAGAAATAGTATTCTTGAAAAAGAGCTGGATGCTTTGAGTTATAAAAAAGATAATCTTTGGTTTGATTTGTGGTCTTGTCGTAGTAAGCCCTTGCAACTGCGAATTGATGCATTGAATAAGCTTAAACAAGAATTATTCAAACCTGGGTATAGGTTAAATGATGCCTTAGAATTTTTATGTGTAAAGCACCCTAAGGATTTTAATTTGCTTTATGCAAAAGAAAGAAAAATTCTAGATGAAATTGCGAAGTTAGAAAGGCACATCCCTAATTTCTCAATCGGTAAAAAAATAATTTCTCCAGTTCAATCGCCGAATAATGAGTTTATAAAGCAACGTAGTGTGATAATAGGTGCTTATGAAAAGCAACTACAAGACATTAAAAAGCTCGCTACAACTGATTCAGCTATAAACGATGTTGATTTTCGCCTTAAGGCCATCGATCTTTTAAAAGTTTGGCTTAATAAACCGCTTTATAATGTTGATGCTGCTATGCGTGCTTTGCAATGGATGGATCCTAAAAACTACCGGTTATTGCGCGTTATGGAAACTGGTTTGTTAAGTAGAATTGAAGAGCTAGAGCGCGCTAATGAAGAGCCTGCAATACAAGCTGAACAATTGCAAGGTAAAAAACTTGCTCCATAGCGATTAGCTTTTGAGAAGCAACATGAAAATACATTTATTTAATCATGATAAGGCAAGTCTAGTATCAGTCGATGTTGATCAACTGCCTGGTGTTATTTTTATGCCGTTGAGTGATACAAAGCTTTGCATATCTAGTACTAAATTGCTTTCAAATACTGATCTTCTTAAAATTGCCAGTTCAATTTCTGAAGATTTTTCCTCATTAAAAATATTATTTAACTTCAAATTGAATAAAGAAAAGCTAAG
>CAZXFO010000266.1:0-5766 GCA_964639745.1 uncultured Coxiellaceae bacterium
TGATAGCATAGTGTCGTAACATCAAGGTGAAGCCTCACGGAGGAGTGTTTCATGGACACCAATTTAAACAGTAACCTAGAATCTCATGGCATTTTAAAACTCACACTAAATCGGCCTACTGCTCTCAATGCCCTCAACCAAACGTTAATGGAAGAACTTTATCAAGCCCTACAACAAGCTAAAAATAACCCTGAGATAAAAGCTGTTTTATTACATGGAGAAGGGAAAGCTTTTTGTGCCGGAGCTGATGTTAAACAGCTAGCGCCTTTAGAGGGCACAAATGGCTATGCCTTTGCTAAACGAGGACAAGAAATTTTTAATACTTTAGAAACCCTAGGTAAGCCCTCACTTGCTGCTATCCATGGCTTTGCGCTTGGAGGTGGTTGTGAATTAGCTATGGCTGCCAGTATGCGTCTTGCTAGCGAAAATGCCTTGTTTGGCCAACCTGAAATTAAATTAGGTATTATCCCTGGTTTTGGAGGGACTCAACGTTTATCAAGATTAGTAGGAAAAGGACGAGCTATCGAGATGTGTTTAACCGGGCGTCTTATTAATGCTGCTGAGGCATTAAATATCGGCTTAATTACCGAGGTGGTGCCAGAAGCTTCATTGATGGAACGGGCCATAGTTATATTGCAAAATCTTACTCAATTACCTTCTTTTGCTTTAACATCCATGCTTGAAGTAATTAACCATGGCTATGACTTAAATTTAACTGATGCATTAGAATTAGAAGCGACACATTTCGGTTTATGCTGTAATACCCAAGATAAAAACGAAGGAGTAAAGGCATTTATTGAAAAGCGTGCCCCTCAGTTTACTGGCAAATAAAATGCATTTACCTCCTATTCTTTTTGAAGAATTGCTTGGCCTAAATGGTAGCCTTGGATTAATCACATTAAACCGGCCACAAGCATTAAATGCGCTTAACCATGAAATGATAATTAGCCTTCACCAGCAACTTATTAGCTGGGAAAGCGATGAACGTATTAAAATAATTATTATCCGCGCAGCACCGGGCAGAGCATTTTGTGCAGGTGGTGATATCCGTTCAGTTTATGAAAGGCATCAAAAGAATGCTCCACCCAATATTGATTTCTTTTGTGATGAGTATCGCTTAAACCATTATATTTTCCATTACCCAAAACCTTATATTGCTTTATTAGATGGGATCACCATGGGAGGGGGTGTGGGCATTTCGCTCCATGGCCGATATCGAATAGGAACTGAAAATTTACTCTTTGCCATGCCAGAAACTGCCATAGGCTTCTTTCCGGATGTTGGTAGTTCTTATTTTTTATCACGACTGCCTTATCATTTGGGGTTCTATTTAGGTCTCACAGGGGCTCGCCTTAAAAGTGATGAATGCCTAGACTTAAAGTTAATAGATTATAAAATTTTATCTAACCGAATCGAGCCATTAATCGAAGCATTAACAAAAATAGATCTAGCTGAAAACCTGAGCTCAGTGCTTGATTATTTATTTAAATCTTATCAATCGCCAATTAATACTTTTGATTTAAAACAATTATACCCATCGATTGATCAGCATTTTGCAAAAGATAGTATTGAGAAAATAATCACCAGTTTACAGAAAACTGGTGATCGATGGTGTATCGAAACGATCAAAGAGCTCAATAGCAAGTCACCTACTAGTTTAAAAGTTACCCTAAGGCTACTCAAAGATGCCTTCGAACACAATTTTGATCAGTGCCTACAAACCGAATATCGACTTATGTGTCACTTGACACAAGGCCCTGATTTTTATGAAGGTATTAGAGCTTTGTTGATTGACAAAGACTATCAACCTAAGTGGCAACCTATTGATATAAATAATATTAGTGAAGAAACTATTCAAAATTACTTTGATCCCCTCCCTGGTCAAAAAGCTCAATTATTATTACGCTAAATGGCAGCCACCAGTGTCAATATAAGTAAAGATCTTCTATACTATATCTATGGATACCAGCAACTTCTGTGCAGCAAACTTCCAACTTATAGCAGCAATGCTCTTTAGTTACGTATTAACAAATTGACATTTAATGCAAATGGGAGAAGGTTTATGAATTCAGTCCAGGTTACTTTCCGTGATATTCCATATTCTGAAGCTCTTGAAAGCCACATCATAAACGACCACGCTAAAAAATTATCAGAACTTTATGACCAAATCATAAGTTGCCGTGTCGTACTTGCTATAACACAAAATCGGAAGCATCAAGGTAAACTCTATAATATTAGAGTCAATTTAGCTGTACCAGGAAAAGAAATCGTCGTTAATAGGCAAGAAAATGAAGACGTCTACGTCGCTATAAGAGACGCCTTTAATGCATTAACTCGCCAATTAGAAGATTATATCCGTAAACGTCGTGGCGATGTAAAAACACATGATTTTCCTTTGAATGGTTTTGTTGCTAGATTATTTCCAGATGAAAAATTTGGTTTTATTAAAGGACAAGATGGCAATGAATATTACTTTAGCGCAACTAATATAGCTTCAACAACTTTTGATCATTTGACAGTTGGTGATACAGTGCGTTTTTTATCAGAACCAAGTAATGATGGTTTACAAGCACGCCGTATTACTTTAGAAAAACATAATCATGTTTCTAGTTAGTTAAGCTAGGATATATAAGAAGAAAGAAGATGACACGTTTTGATGACAACTACTCCCTCTTCTTGAGGGAGTTTTCTTATCCACGAAAATTACGTAATTATGAAACTAGCGTGTCCCCGGATGCAATAGTATTTCGTGATAAAAATAGATTAATCGATTTTTCATCTAATGATTATCTTGGTTTAGCTAAACATCCTCTTTTAATTAACCGTAGTTATGAATTTGCTAAACGCTGGGGCGCTGGTAGTAGCTCTTCGCGCTTAGTACGCGGTAACCTTAACATATACGAGCAGATTGAGACCCAATTAGCAAATGCCTTAGGTAAGCCAGCAGCTTTAATAATTGGTACAGGATTTCAAGCAAACGCCAGTGTAATTAGTGCATTGCTAGATACTAGTGTTCTCAAATCTGAACCACTCATATTTATGGATAAGGCATGTCATGCAAGTATGTATAGCGGCATTTCATCTCAAAAAAATTTGTTGCGCTTTCATCATAATGATCTTAACCATTTAAGGCAGCTAATAGAAAAACATCATTCTTCAAGTCAACCCAAATTCATTCTAGCTGAATCAATTTATAGTATGGAAGGCGATTCAGCCAATTTAAAAGAACTCACTGAAATTGCTCAAGCCAATCATGCAACTTTATACATAGATGATGCACATGCTGTTGGTTTATATGGAACTAATGGTTGGGGCAAAGCAGCAGATTTATCTCATCAAGTAGATATTATCATGGGAACTTTTAGCAAAGCGCTAGGAAGCTTTGGCGCCTACATTGCCTGTTCTGCAACCGCTAAGGAATATCTGGTTCATCGCTGCAAAGGTTTCATCTATTCCACTGCACTACCTCCTGCTATTTTGGGGTCGATTTCTGCTGCGATTGAGTTAGTACCTCAATTACACGATAGCCGTTTACGTGTTCTAAAATATGCAGATGAAGTTAGGCAATTTATGAGTAAACTAGGGCTGAATTATGGCGGTTCAAATAGTCATATTATTCCCTGGATCATTGGCTCAGCAGAGAAAACTCGACTAGCAGCGCAACTATTAGAACAGGAAGGAATTTTGGGTACAGCTATTCAGGCCCCGACTGTTGCACCCAATAAAAACCGCATCCGTTTTTGTATTTCTGCTTTACATCAACCCTCTGATTTTGAATTATTATTCAATTCCTTAAGCAAAATATCTAAAACCCTCTATAAATTTTGACAATTTTTTGTCTACAAGTTATAATGTTGTGCAAAAAATATATTACTTTTAATAATTAAACACCTATACGAGGAAATCCCATGTTTCGTTCAGCCTTGATCCGGGCCGATAGCGAAGAGCTCGCGTGCCATCTTTACGTGTTAAGCGATGAACTAAAATTAGCAGAAAACCTTTTATTAGTTGCTGAAGGAAAAGCTAAGAGCACCAAAATCTGGGATGGAGGAAGCACCGACGAAAACAACGACCCAGCCGATGTATCACTTTCGAATTCTATTTTAGATTTTTTTGTAAAAAACCAAAAGAAACTTGGCTTATCAACAGCAAACCAAGACAAATACCTTAATATTTTGAATCAAGTTTCAGATCTTGAAAAAAAACTACAATTAGCAAAAAAAACATTGCCACGTAAAGAAATTGCAGAACAAATCAAAATGAAATTACAAGAAAAAGCGAGTAATGAGTCTAAAGAAGATGAAAATAGGCCGTATGTTTTAGAGAACTTAAAAAAACAATACAGTAAGCTTGAAGAAGAAATTGCTCGGTTCAAGACAAAGCAACAAACAGGACAAAAATTAGAAAATTACATAATCGAGTCTTATCAAAGAAAAGAAGCAGTCCTAAAGCACCTACAACAGGAAATTGAAAAGCTTGCTGCACCAAAGACAAATGCTGCCTCCAATAAGCTAAAGGATCTTACTAATATTTTACATAAGCAGGAAGAACAATATACAAATGTCCGAAATAGTCTACTAGCACAAATGGGTATGGAGAAACATCGCTTCAATATTCTAATTGCTGAAGACAGCAGCTTAAAACAGAGCTTAAATAAATTTATAATCACCCTAAGAAACCAAATTTATCAGCTTAATCAGCTAAAGTTGCAACAAGCTGATAAGCCTGTAAACATAGATGAGCCTCACGAAGAAAAGAAATGCGAGCCCACTCAACTGATCATCTAGGTTTATAATTTAATTTTGCTATAATAATCCAGCTTTTTTGATAAGGACATTTAGATGAAAACTACTTATTTTATCATGACTTTTATTGTTATAAGCTTATTTAGCTTAACCGGCTGCCAAAATACCGTTCAAGGTTTTGGAAAAGATATGCAAGCCGCTGGAAAAAGAATAGAAAATTCTGGACAAGATTAGTCAGATTCTAGCCTTTTCTTAAGTTTTTCTTAAGCCTTAAGCAGGTATAATACATTCCTCATAACTTGTCGTCACACGGTGTAAAAAAATGCGCAGCGGTTTTTATCAAATAGGGCAAAACGCTCAAGAATTCGCTTTAGATGTCCATGCAGTTACCGGTAACTTTCTCGGTAATCAAAATTGGCAATGGATCAGCAATACTCAGGTTGAGCGAGAAGGTGGCCCTGCTGCAACGCGCTGGGAAAATTTTAAAGAAGAAATGATGATCGGTGCGCAGTTTTATACTAATGACAGCAAGATTGAGGATCGTTTAGCTTTAGGCTTTTGTGCCGCGTTTTATACTATCCCCTATTTCACCGGACGTTTATTTTACGACGCAGCATTAAATATCTATGAATATGGCGCTTGGAGAATTAAGGGATATGCTTACTCCCCTTGGCATCCAAAAGGACGTCAATCCAATGGCTATGTGTTCGGCACTCCGCTTTCAACTCCTATTATTGCGACTTTAGCGATCATTGAAGGTGCTGGTAGATCGGCTGGCGTTTCTCAGCGGGCCAAACATGAAATTTTAGCGGCCTACTCCATTTCTGGCACGCCCTATATGATTAACCGTTATCGTTACGCTATAAAACGATTATTAGGCCACTCGAAAGAAGGCCTGGAATCTAATCATTATGATTTTGCGCGTGATACCAGACCTCACACTAAGGCTATGCTCAAAACCCCAAGCAACGGCTGGGATGTTTGTGATATTACCGGCTTAGCAACGGGTGGTTTAGTTGCA
>CAZXFO010000267.1:0-8970 GCA_964639745.1 uncultured Coxiellaceae bacterium
TAAAACCTAGTTAGCTCTATAGGTAACCATAGAATGAACAACTACCCCAGCCAAAACTGGGGCAAACTTCAGTTTCAATAACTACAACACCTTTTCAGCAGCTTTCAATGTCTTTTCGATAATTTCTGGCGTATGAGCAGAAGACATAAAACCAACCTCAAAACACGAGGGCGCAAGATAAACTCCTTCCTCTAACATATCGTGGAAGAATTTCTTAAATCTTGCCACATCAACCTGTTTAACATCTGCATCAGTTTCCATTGAGTCTCTTTCGGTAAAATAGAGACCAAACATGCCGCCTATGTAATTAGCATAGAAAGGAATTTTGGCTTTCTTGGTCAGTGCTTTTAAGCCTTCTACCAAAGCAACCGTTTGTTTCTCGAGATTTTCATAAAAGCCAGGCTGGTTTACCAATTCAATAGCTGCTAAGCCCGCAGCCATAGCTATAGGATTACCCGAAAGTGTTCCTGCTTGATAAACAGGGCCCAAAGGAGCTATAGAACTCATGATATCAGCACGACCACCAAAAGCACCTACTGGGAACCCCCCGCCGATAATCTTTCCTAAAATGGTTAAATCAGGCTTAATATTAAAATGCTTTTGTGCACCCCCTAAACCCACTCTGAATCCGGTAATAACCTCATCTAAAATAAGTACGCTTTGATATTCATCACAAAGCTTACGCAAACCTTCTAAAAAGTCCGGCTTGGGCAAAACACAGTTCATATTGCCAGCTACAGGTTCTACTATGACCGCTGCTATATCATCACCGTGCTTTTTAAAATATTCTTCAGCTGTCTCTAAGCGGTTAAAAGTAGCAATAAGGGTATGTTGGGCTGCATCAGCTAAAATACCTGCTGAATTTGGCACGCCAAGGGTCAATCCTCCTGAACCTGCTGCAACCAATAAAGAATCCGTATGGCCGTGGTAACAACCAGCAAATTTAATGATTTTTCGACGATTGGTAAAACCTCGGGCTAAGCGTATGGCGCTCATTGAAGCTTCTGTTCCTGAGCTTACAAAACGCATTAACTCCATAGAGGGTAGGGCTTTCTGAATGGCCTGAGCCAGCTTAATTTCGGCCTCAGTGGATGCACCGAAGCTTGTGCCGCTATCCAGGGCTTGTTTAACCGCATTGAGTATGTGAGGATTAGCATGGCCGGCAATCATTGGCCCCCAAGAGCCAACATAATCAATGTAACTATTGCCATCCTCATCATGGACATAAGCGCCTTGGGCAGATTTAATAAAAACAGGCTTGCCATCGACGCTACCAAACGCCCTCACGGGTGAATTTACGCCGCCAGGAAAATATTGCTGAGCGGTATCAAATAAGGTATATGATCGTGTATGATTCATCTGTTTCTCCTAAATTAGGCTGGAGTATATATTAGGATGCCTTTTAAGCGCTACATGTGCATAGTTTGCGGCTATATCTATGATGAGACCGAAGGATGGCCTCAGGATGGCATTCTACCTGGCACCCGATGGGAAGATGTTCCTGATACTTGGGTTTGTCCTGAATGCGGGGTCGGCAAAGAAGCGTTTCAAATGATTGAAATTGCTTAAATCTTTTTGAAATCAATAACTTCCATCCAAGGCAATTCTTTGCGAGTGACACTTTCCACCTTGGCCATTAGCGGTCCTTTTTGTAGCCAATCGTATAATTCAGCGATTTTATCGGAAGATCCATAGGCCTCGAGCTCAACTCTGCCATCAGAAAGATTACGCACCCACCCATTCAAACCAAGCTTTTTTGCTTGCTCACAGGTAGAAGCCCTAAAAAACACCCCCTGAACTCTGCCAGAAACAAAGCAATGCATGCCAATTTTTTCTTTCATAATAGGTTCCAATTTATTTAAGCCAGTATACTATAGCGCAATAATGTAGAATCGTGATCATGATTAAAAAATTACCCCTTATCATTAATCCAATTTACTGGCCTATTTGGTTAGTGATCGGCCTGTTATGGCTGCTCACGAACTTGCCTTATAAATTACAATTATGCTGCGGCAGCCTCCTAGGGAGGCTGCTTTATCTTTTCCCCAGCAAAATAAAATCTATTACAGCTATCAATATAAAACTTTGCTTTCCTGAGCTTTCAGCACAAGCGCAACAAGATTTAGTAAAAGACAATTTCAAAAACCTAGGCATGGGACTAATAGAGACTGCTATGGCCTGGTGGCTGCCCGATAAAAAATTACAGCAATTATTACACATCAAAGGTCTAGAACACGGTGAGCAGGCGCTAGCTCAAGGTCGAGGCGTTATCTTATTAAGCCCTCACTTTACTTGTTTAGAGATGATTGGCCGTCTTGTCGCTATGCAATATAGCTTTACTGCCCTATTTCGCCCTCACAAGAAAAAACTTATTAATTTCCTCTTACAAAAATTTCGTAGCAAGCAACAAGTTAATTATATCCCTTCCCATCGCATGCATTTACTGACTACCGCTTTAAAAAACAATCAGCCCGTTTGGTATGCTTACGATGTAGACGGCGGTAAAAAACGTAGTGTTTTTGCACCTTTTTTTGGGATTCAGTCCTCATCACTCACTGCAGTCTCAAGACTTGCAAAGTTAACGGGCGCAGCCATTTTACCCATACGTTTTTACCGACGTGATGATAATACTGGTTATGAAATTATGCTTTTACCTGCACTAGAGCAATTTCCTTCAAATGATTTAGTAGCTGATGCCACTCGCCTTAATAAGTGCTTAGAAGAAGCTATTCGTTATAAACCAGAACAATACATTTGGCAGTATAAACGTTTTAAAACTCGACCCATGGGTGAGAAAAGATTTTATGAATAATAGCCCCCCGCTTATATCACAATTAGCAAAGCGTTTTCGTGGTTTACTGCCTATCGTCATTGATATGGAAACTTCTGGATTAAACCCTGGAATAAACGCCATATTAGAAATTGCTGCGGTAACCTTAAAAATGGATACCCAAGGCAAACTACATAAAGATAAGACTTATGCATACCATGTAGAACCATTTCCAGGCGCCATAATTGAACCGGAATCTCTCGAGATTACTAAGATTGATCCAACTTACCCTCTTCGCTATGCGATACCTGAGCGCCAAGCATTACATCGCTTATTCCGCATTACAAGCCAAATGCTTTCAGAGCAACAGTGCCATCGCGCAATTTTAGTAGGTCACAACGCATGGTTTGATTTAAGTTTTATGATGGCAGCAGCAAAACGCAGTGACTTAAAAGATATTCCATTTCATTCATTTACAACCCTTGATACTGCTACATTATCTGGCGTCATGTTTGGCGAAACTGTCTTAGCAAGAGCAGCTCGTTGCGCCAGAATTCCTTTCGATGTAAATAAGGCACACTCAGCAATTTATGATGCAGAACAAACTGCAGAATTATTTTGCCATATTCTTAATCGTACTAACCCACTTTAAAGGCTTACAAGAGCTAAAACACCTGCAGAAAATAGTAACCAACTTAGAATCTTTTTAATCTAAGTAAGTCTATTTAATGAAATTAGATTTCAGGATAAAAAAAAACCCGCCGGATGGCGGGTTTTTTGGTTTTGCTTGGAATTAACCAAACTTAACAGCAGCTCTGACGGAGATCAGGTTGCTATTGCCGCTACCTGGTCCACCTTGTGCAACTGAATAGGCCACATCGTGATCCCATTGAGCGCTTAAGCTGGTGTTCTTGACGACATCAATACCGTAACCAACTGACCAACGTTGACGTGGCAAGTTCATGAACACGGTTTGATTTGATACTTGGTAACCAACCCAGAGGTTTTGGTTCTTAGCCCAAGCATTGAAATCATAACCAGCTTGAAGACCAGCAGCCCAAGGTTTGGCACCTGAGTTAGTGTGGGTCATGTTTTCAGCAACGTCTAGAGCGCTAAAGCTTTGTAAAGCTGTGGTGTAGCGTGCTCCGACGGTGAAAGCTTCCCAGTTAACGTCGGCATAAGCTGACAAGCCACCTACGCGGTTGTGGTAACCACCGGTATGGCTGATAGCAAAGGTGTTGCCGATATCGTTAACACCGAAGATGTTGTACATGTAGCCTGCACCAATATCAAAACCTAATTGGTCGTTTGGCTGAGCATAACCCAAAGCGGCACCCCAGTTGAGGGATTTTTCGCTTGTGTTAACTTCGCTGACCGGATTTTGGAAGGTGTAAGCAGAACCGTGAACGCCCATGTCAGTGATGAAACCTAATTTTAAAGAGGTACGTAAGGTTTCGCTCATGACTTGAGTCATACTACGGGTGATTGGGTGAATGGTATAACGACCATAATCTTGGAACGATTTACCAGCTTCAAAGAACACAGGTGAGCAATCGAAGTTGCTGATACGTAAGTAAGCTTGTTCGACGTTGACCTGTGAGTTGTTGTTGTACAACGAAGTGCTGTCAGAAGTTGTCTGATAGGCTTGGCTGTAGTTATAAGAAGCATCGGTGTAGCTTAAGCTGGCGAAAGCTTTTGACCATTCATTGACATCGGCGCCAACGTTTAAGTAGACGTTGTTCAATGAATATCTCTTGGTGTTTTCACCAGTGTATCCAGCACGGAATAAAGATGCTGTTGCTGGATCAAAAGTACCAACATAAGCTCTGTCGGCTACAGTACGGCTACCCCATTTACCGGTGTCTAAGTTTACGCCACCGCTTACGCCAATACGGTTAAACCATTCTGGCATTGGTTTTGGGTTACCAACGTTTTGACCCATTTGGTCAAGAATAGCTGATTGGTAAGAAGTTGTTGCCATTGGAGCAGGAGCAACTTCAGCTGCAGGCATAGCACCCATGGCTTTATAATCATGGTGAGCTACTTGATGGTGTCTCTTGTGATGTTTGTGCTTGTGTACTGTATCAGCTAACACTGGGCTGCTGATTAAACCGAGCACGCTCATCGAGAGAGCAACGAGTTTAAGGTTCATATTTAAATATCTCCTTGAAAAATGGTTGATCCGGACAAAACCAAAACTAATCTAAAACATACCTGATTGCGAAGAAAATTCAACTATTTATTATTAGTTTTAAATATTTTAACCGCAATTTATATCCAATATCTCAAAAAATGGAAATCTAATAAACAAGTTTAACAATCTTATTAAACTTAACCATCCTTTAAGCTTTTGAATTGTAAATTGAAGTTCTGTAAAAATCAAAAGTATTTTGCTGATAGCTTTTTATAAATCAAGAAGAGGTTATTTCGGCTTTTAAAAAAACAAAACCCGCTTTAATGCGGGTTTTGTTAGCAGCTTCACCTGACTCAGCAATTACAAGCCTGTTCCTTCTGAGGCAAGATATTTTGCAATACCTTCAGCAGTTGGCTTAATAGCTGTTTTACCTTTAGTCCAGTTAGCAGGACAGACTTCGCCATGACTTTCATGAAATTGGAGTGCATCGACTAAACGTAATAATTCATCGACGTTTCTACCTAATGGCAAATCGTTAACGATTTGCGAACGCACAATTCCTTGCTTATCAATTAAGAAGGCACCGCGTAAAGCAACATGAGCAGTAGGATGTTCAATACCGAATGATTGGCAAATCTGATGATTAACGTCAGCCACTAACGGGAATTTAACAGGACCAATTCCGCCTTCTGCTACAGGTGTTTTACGCCAGGCATTATGTGTAAATTGAGAATCGATGGATACCCCAATCACTTCTGTACCACGTTGCGTAAATTCTTCCATACGATTACTTAGCGCAATTAATTCAGAAGGACATACAAATGTAAAATCCAAAGGATAGAAGAATACAATTGCATATTTATTTTTAATAACTTCATTTAAATGAAATTTAGTTGTGATTTCGCCATTAGCTAATACAGCAGCGGCTGTAAAATCTGGAACTTGTCTACCTACGAGAATACTCATCTTTCACCTCTTACAGTCTTAAGCGATTATAGGAATTAAGGGTTTTGAATTATATAAGAAAATAGATCAAATTTGAAGCTTTTTTGCCCTCTTAGTTTTTTCCTTAATATTGTCTTAAGGTAGCTATTTTGTTGGCACAGGTGGTATGATCCGTGCCTGATTTTAGAGGATATTGAGATGATTTTTGGATTAATTTTTCTCGGCGTTTTTTTAAATGCAGCCGCTCAGCTTTTACTCAAAGCTGGAATGGGCCAGATTGGTCACTTCGAATTTAGCCTAACAAATCTTATCCCTATCGGCTTAAAAGTAGTCGTTTGCCCACCTATATTAACGGGGCTGGTATTTTACGTTCTCAGCGTTGTGGTATGGCTGTTAGTTTTATCACGTGTACAAGTGAGCTATGCCTATCCCATGTTAAGTGTCGGCTACATAGTAAATGCAGTCGCTGCTTTTTATTTATTTGGTGAAGACCTCTCTTTAATGCGCGTAACAGGCATTTTTATCATTATGGCAGGTGTTTATTTAGTAGCACGAAGTTAAAAGGAAGACTTTTATGAGCGAAAATTTTTTACCTTTTTCCAAGCCGACGATTAGCCAAGAAGCTATAGCAGAAGTTGTAGCTTGCCTTGAAAGCGGCTGGATTACCACAGGCCCTCGCGTTGCCCAATTTACTGAAGATTTAAAACAGTATTTAGAAGCACCTTTCGTTTTACCACTCACTTCCGCTACCGCAGGCTTACAACTGGCTTTGTTAGCAATGGACATAAAAGCTGGTGATGAAGTAATCACAACACCACTTACATTTGCAGCCACATTAAATACTATTGTGCTTTGCGGAGCTAAACCTGTCTTAATTGATATTGATCCTACCACTCTCAATATGGATATGAATCGCTTAGAATCAGCCATTACCTCTCGCACTCGCGCGATTATGCCTGTACATTTTGCAGGCTTATCAGTCGACCTCGATCCTTTGTATAAACTCGCAAATGCTAATGGATTACGTGTGATTGAAGATGCAGCACATTCTATAGGCACCGAATATAAAGGTAAAAAAATTGGTAGCTTTGGTGATACGCAGGTATTTAGCTTTCATCCTAATAAAAACATGACGACTGGTGAAGGTGGTTGTATCACTACCCGCGATGAATCTCTCGCTAAGAAAATTAGCTTACTACGTTTTCATGGTATGGATAGAGAAGCCTGGAACCGCTTTGGTAAAACTGGCAATCAAGATTATGAAATAGTTTTGCCTGGCTTTAAATACAATATGATGGATTTACAAGCAGCTCTTGGCATACATCAATTAAAAGCGTTAGACGGCTTTATCGCAAGGCGCACTGAACTAGCTAATCGTTATCTAGAAGCGCTATCGGATTGGCAACAATGGACGCTACCTTCTGAACCTGCTTACGAAAATCGTCATGCTTGGCATCTTTTTACGCCATTGTTAAATGTCGATATCGCCGGCATGAGCCGCGATGAATTTATGCAACGTATGAAAGAACAAAACATTGGCACAGGCTTGCATTATCGCGCAGTACATCTTTACCCGTATTATCGCGAGCAATTTGGTTTTCAACCGGGTGATTTTCCTTGCGCCGAAGATGCCGCTAGTCGCATCGTAAGCTTGCCTTTATTCCCCACCATGACTGAAGCCGATCAAGATCGTGTTCTCGATGTTATGTATAAAATTTTTAACCAGTAATTATAGGACTATCCATGAAAGTTTTTATTTTAGGTGCAAACGGTTTTATTGGCAGCCATTTAAGCGAAGCTATTCTTGCTAAAACCAATTGGGAAATTACAGCTATTGATTTAACTACCGATAAAATTGAAAGTTGTTTAAATCATCCACGTTTTCATTTTACTCAAGGTGATATTACTGCTGATAAGCAATGGGTTAAAAACCAAATTCAACAATGTGATGTGGTTTTGCCTTTAGTAGCTATTGCAACCCCTGCTCTTTATGTGCAAAATCCATTAAGAATTTTTGAATTAGACTTTGAAGCCAATTTAGAAATTATACGTCATTGCGCTGAACTCAAAAAACGTATCATCTTCCCTTCGACATCTGAAGTTTATGGTATGTGTCACGATCAAGCTTTTGATGAAGAAACCAGTAATTTAGTAACTGGCCCCATTCATAAAGAACGTTGGATTTATTCAACCTCCAAGCAATTACTAGATCGTTTAATTTATGCTTACGGTAAGCATCACGGCTTATCCTATTCTTTATTCAGACCCTTTAATTGGTACGGTCCTCGCCTTGATAATGTCTTTAATCCCAAACCAGGCGGCTCACGAGTGTTAACGCAGTTCATTGGCAATATTTTACGTGGTGAAGATATCCAATTAGTAAACGGCGGCGCACAGCGTCGTTGCTTTACCTACATATCCGATGGCATTGATGCTTTATTAAAAATTATCGAAAACCCAAATGCTGCCACTGGCCGTATTTTTAACGTAGGCAACCCTCACGAAGACGTTTCAATCCGTGATTTAGCAACCTTTTTAATAGATGAAATTAAAACCTTCCCTAAATATGCTGATAAAGCGACTCAAACCAAGTTAACCATTACTGATGGTGCTAGCTATTTCGGCCCTGGCTATCAAGATGTTGAATTGCGAGTCCCTGCTATAAAACAGGCTGAGGAACATTTAGGCTGGAAACCACAGGTAGACTTGAAGACAGGATTGAGAAAAACCCTGGAGTTTTATTTGAGTTAGTGGCAGTTGGCACTCTGAACGATTTTGCCACCTCAATCCTTTACTGTCTTTATTGTCACCCCAGCGAAAGCCGGGGTCTTTGTAAATAAATGCATCACCTTAGATACCAGCAGGAACCCCCTCTTTCTAATATGGCCCTAAGACCCCAGCTTTCGCTGGGGTGACAGAAATGGGGAAGTTTTAAGGATGACCGAGAGTACTGTATAGCGCTAGACTTAATTCGGTATGCGTTGTATTTTTGCGCCCAATTGAGCTAGTTTTTCCTCGATGCAATCATAACCGCGGTCGATATGATAAATACGATCAACTATGGTTTGGCCTTCAGCAGCAAGACCTGCCAACACTAAACTGGCTGAAGCACGAAGATCAG
>CAZXFO010000268.1:0-2057 GCA_964639745.1 uncultured Coxiellaceae bacterium
GGCTGATGCTCCTTGCATATTCGTAAACACACTCGATAGCCTGATATTCATTTGAATTAATGCTTTATCCATTCTGTGAACAGCTCTCACTTTTGATTCTATTTGTGTTTCCCTAATACGAACATAACTGCGCAGTTCTCTGACTTCTGAAGGAGTAATAAAACTATTTCGCAATAATCCGTGACTATGGAGTTCTTTTATCCACATGCAATCTTTAACATCAGTTTTCCGGCCTGGTACATGCTTGACGTGACGTCCGTTAACGACAAATACCTCTATACCTACGGCTGTCATCATATCATACAAAGTCACCCAATAAACGCCTGTGGCTTCCATGGCCACACTCTTGACATTATGATCCTGCAAATAAACAATCACATCATGGCAACCACCAGTAAAAGTGTCAAAATTTTTCACATCGTTTTCGTCGATGCCTACATAAAATTTGCACGCACCAATGTCGATACCTGCAACCGAATCGTAAATCTGTTTTAGCTTACTCATCTTGTCATGTTTTAAGGTTAATAGAATACCAACAGGTGCGACAAAATTTGCGGCTGTTAAGCATCTACAACGCTACTAAACGGGAATCATTGGAATAAACCCAACTTATCACCTTGCCAGCTTGCTTTTCTTGTCGAAATAACTCTTGCGTGCAGGCACGGCGGCACTATACGGAAGCCTATTAGGCTACCTGCGGTATCCACTTTAAAATTAAAAATAGATGAGGGTTTAAGAAAAGTTCATTTTGGCCAGCATTGGGACGGGGCCCACGGGTCTCTTGCGTCGCACTCTTCAGCAGTGGGAAGGCTATTCGACAGCCTTTTGAAAAAATTGGTACCTTTATACAGAATGAAAGTACATCGATACAAAACCTAAATAGACCTGACAGTTTGTATCTTGGAGATTTTTTTTCACACATCTAAAATTAAAATGAAGCCGATTTCTTAATTATTAAATGAGTTGATCACTAAGCGCTGATAAGGAGATCGATACACTCCCGAGAAGGAACAGAGCATCCTGCTCAAAGTCACATCGCTTATATCAGAGACTTTAAAACCAAACAAACTTATGCTCAGTAAAACACAGCATCTATGAAGCAATACTTATTTTCCGCGCTGCTGCTGACCGCTGCGCTTGGTCTCTACAGTTGCAGCAATAAACAACAGGGTAACCCCCGCATTGCCGGCAGATGGTTTTATACCGGCGCTCCTGATTCTTATATCGAGTTCAATGGCGATACCTGTACTGAGCACATGGGAGAGGCTGCATCTGATATCATTTATGCCCTTCACTGGACAGACAGCCTCCATTATGAGTTGGAAGTGAAAGAAGCCTCGGGACTGGCTGCAACCCTGTTCAGCCCCGGCGATAAACTCCGGGTCGAGATCAAAGAGCTCACCCCCGATTATTACCGCTTTTACATCACCGGAAAAGGCTCCCCTCAATGCATCTTCGTGGTCAGAAAAAAAGACTATAACGGCCCTACCGGTACTCCTTGCTGATTATAATGCACTTTGTCTACATAACTAATATCTACAGTTATTCCCATGGAAATTTATCTATCAATCGCAATTGAGGTGGGCCCCCTGCCTGCATTTCTGGATAAAGACGTTCTTCAATCCATTTTTCGCCAGTCTGTTCATCGAGATAATATGTTACCCAGTTAACCGAATCAACCTTAACCTCTTTCAATGTTTCCTGCTTTTTATAAAGCTCATTAAGATCATTTATTATTTTACTCATATTATCTGACAGTTTTTTGGGTTACATTTTGAAGCCCGCCTACTTTAAAATTCGGTAATATATATTCTGTTGCCCCTCCTGCAGTTTTACCTCCTGGAACAAATCCTGGATTACTTCTGTTTAAGGGTTGTGCTAAGCCTTCAGCTGGTGTATCAAATTCTATTATTCTGAATGGCCCTTTAATTAAATTATTGTTTGCATCAACCAATGTTAATTTTCGTGCTATTTCCTCCGATGTATTTAATCCTTTTAATTGCGCAGCATCTGTTACAAAAACATCTGCTGCACCGGGAGCACCCAGCGTAGATGAT
>CAZXFO010000269.1:0-2841 GCA_964639745.1 uncultured Coxiellaceae bacterium
TCGTCATCTTCATTTGTTCTTCTAAAGCGATTAAGCGCTTTTGTGAACGTTGAATCTCAGCGGAATTCTTATCTAGGCTGTCGTAATAGGCTTTGCCTTTATGTTGGCTAATCCATTGCAAATTAGTTTCATTACCTACGAAAGTGCTGATCAATACTTTACGAGGCATTTTGCATTTGTTAACGCATAATTCGATAATGGCGCGTTCTTGGGAGCGAATTTCATCAAGGAGGGAACGCATTTTTTTGGAAAGCTTATTAAATTGCCGAGGAGACAATTTAATTTCCATGAAATACTTAGCTAGCTCATCACGCTTAGCGAGAGTCTTTTTGCTTTTCAGGCCTAATTTCTTTTCAGTGGTGATGGCCGCAGTGTAGCGCTTGCGTAATTCGGTGAATTTCTCGCGAGCGACTTCAGGGTCAAGACCGGCGTCATCATCAAATATATCAGTGTCACCGTCGCTGCTATCTTCGGCGCTTTCTTCATCTTCTTCCGCTTCGGCTTTTACGACTGGCTTTGCTGGTTTAGCAGCTTTCGCTTCTTTCTTGCTGTCTTTGCCTTTAGCTTTTACTTCTTTTTCAGTGTCTTCTTCTTCATCTTCTTCAGTGATATCAGGTTCAATATAACCAGCAATAACATCACTTAAACGAATTTCACCGCGTTCAACACGATCATAATCGTTTAACACTTCAGCAATCATTTGAGGTTGTGAAGCAAGCGTCGTTAACATTTGGTTGACGCCTTCTTCAATACGTTTAGCGATAGCAATTTCGCCTTCACGAGAAAGTAATTCGACGCTGCCCATCTCGCGCATGTACATACGGACAGGGTCAGTGGTGCGACCTGATTCATCAGTGGTGGCCCCAGCATCACCGCTACCTGAGCCTTCAGATTCTTCGCCGGGGCTGATCGTTAATTCGTCGGCAGTAGGGGCAGCTTCAGAGATGCTGATGCCCATGCCATTGATCATTGTGATGACATCATCAATTTTTTCTTTATCTTCGCCAACATCAGCGGGAGGGATATAATCATTTACTTCGGCATAAGTGAGATAGCCTTGCTCTTTACCGCGAGCAATGAGGTCTTTTAAACGGGACGCTGGTCGACGATTATCTTGAGTCATAGAATATCCACTGTATGTGATTGTTTGTGAATAAGTTGCAACGCGTATTATAACGAAATTTTGTAATAATTTACTACACTTAGTTGCATTTATTAAAGGTTTTTAGTAAGCAGGATATTGCCTAAGTTGTGACCATTGTTTTCTTGTTAATAATCAAAGAGCTAAGCGTTTCTCGTTCTTCTGGAGTTAAAAGCCCAAGGGCGCCTTTCTCTAAAAGCTTTTGAATGGT
Source organism: uncultured Coxiellaceae bacterium (assembly GCA_964639745.1). GTDB lineage: Bacteria > Pseudomonadota > Gammaproteobacteria > DSM-16500 > DSM-16500 > JABDGC01. Next base: position 1,353 of record CAZXFO010000269.1, read on the forward strand.
CAATTCTTGAGCTTGTTTACGGACTTGTTCGAGCGCGCCTAGAAGTTCAGCTTTTAAGCCAGTAGGAGGGATAGTTAATTCAAGCTGGGCCAAAGATGCCAGCCATTTGCCTTCTTCTTGCTCGCGGAAAGACTCTAATAGTACTCCAGTGGTTAATTTAGGGTTAGCAGTAGCCAAGGCAAGCACTTGGTTAAATAAGGCTACACCCGGCAGTTCACCATGAGGCAGTGGCTCATTGATATGTTCAGCCAGTTGAGGATATTGAACCAACAAGCTAAGTGCGTGGCGTAGCATGGTCGAGCGTTTAGTGCTATTGGGCTTATGAACGGTTCTGGCCGGTTTAGCTGGTTGAGCCGCCGGCTTTTTATCATTAGCGGGGTTGCTAGAGGTATGAGCAGATAAGGCTTGCATGTCGGTGCGGGTTTTCTGCCCTAGTTCATCAAGCATAGCTTGTTTAAAAATACCTTCTGGAAGCGGTTTCAGTTGATCAAGTGCGGATTTAATAAACCGGGCTTTGCCGTCAGGTGTTGTCAAATCAATATCAGCGGCAAGACTTTGGAAAAAATATTGCGATAAAGTTTGTGCATCTTGAATGCGTTTTTCAAAGCTTTCTTTTCCTTCGCGACGCACTAATGAGTCAGGATCGTCTCCCTCAGGGAGAAACATAAAACGAAATTGCACATTGTCAGGCACAATTGGCAAGATTACTTGTAAAGCTCTCCACGCAGCTCTTCTGCCAGCATTGTCACCATCGAAACAGAATACAATTTCAGAGGTATAACGGAACAATGATTGTACGTGATAAGCGGTAGTAGCTGTACCTAAAGTGGCAGCTGCATATGTAACGCCGTGTTGGTATAGCGCAATCATATCCATATAGCCTTCGACGATTAATAGTCGAGGTAATTGACGATTGATTTTTAATACTTGATAAAGACCGTAAAGTTCATGGCCTTTTTGGAAAAGAGCGGTTTCAGGTGAGTTAAGATATTTTGGCTCACCTTGATCAAGTACTCGACCACCAAAACCTATATAGCGGCCACGACGATCTTGGATAGGAAACATAATTCTTTCGCGGAAGCGATCATAATGGCGACCATCTTTTTGGCTGAGCACGCCAGTTTCCATTAATTCTTTGCGACCCTCAGGTGTTTTGCCGAAAGTTTGTAAAATGGCGTCGCTTCTAGGGGAATAGCCTAGATTAAAAGTTTTAATAATTTCTTCAGTAATGCCGCGTTTTTTAAAATATTCTTTTGCTTGCTGATTTTGATTGAGCTGATTGTGATAAAAGCCCGCTACTTTTTCTAAGACGGAATAAAGATGCTGTAATGATAAATGTTTTTCTGAAGTTTTCGTATGAGGTACCGTTAAGCCAATTTGTTTAGCAAGGGTTTCGACTGCTTCAGGAAAACTTAAACGGTCATAATTCATCATGAAGTCGATGGCATTACCGTGAGCGCCGCAACCAAAACAATAATAGAATTGCTTT
>CAZXFO010000270.1:0-14367 GCA_964639745.1 uncultured Coxiellaceae bacterium
TGCAATTTCTTTTATATTGATGCTTATGATGGGACAGTTTTGCCTAGCACATCTAGTGCTGTACTTTCAGGGACTAACATCAATTTAAATTTTTACAACAATGGCTCTCCTAGCTTAACTAGCCAAATAGCGCCTTGCTCAGGGGTTTATAAATTGGTTTTTACAATTGATTTGGAAGCTGGCAGCAATGTAAGCACAATCACCATTACGCCCAGCATTCTAAAAAGTGATGGCACTACTACTCTTTATCCTCCATCATCAGGGCCTACTAATTTCACAATCTATCCACAGTGCAACAATACCAATTACGCTAATGACCCGTTTTGCACCATGAGCGAAGTTTCGGGTTCAACTTTAGTAACACTCTTCGCTGGCGAAAGCGTTCAAGCACCTTCCATCACAGCCGACTCAGCCGTTACGGTAAGAGGTGGGCACTTTATTCTGTATAACTGTCCTACTGGAAGCAGCTCTTGCTAGCCGCTTAACAAAGAAATTGACCGCAGTATAAATCAACAGCATGATAAGCAAGCCCAATAGTGTAAAGATCACTGTTGGGCACCTGACCGCCCTTCATAATACGAGTTGCAGAGACATCCACCGTCCAGTTAGGTGTAAATGAATAGCTGATTCCAGCACCAAGCTCAGGACGCATGGTTATACCCGAAGCACCAGATTGGGCCCCCGTTGAACTTGGTGCCAATAACCCGCCTTGGTTATAAAAAACTATTGCGGCACCACCTTTACCATACACGTCAAATCCCCACCATAATGGCATTATGGCTTTGCCAACAAAATCAAGCGCCTGTATTCTGATCTGAGGTGAATTACCATTAGGGATGTTATAGGTGGCTGCAGAATAATATGCCCAACCATTCTCAAACGCTAAATATTTACTAAATTGATAGCCCCAAAATAATCGCGTACCAAAACCATTTTTGGAAGGCTGAACCAACACTGGAACACCCAAACTGTTAGGCAAATGTTGAGAAGAGCCGTCAACTTTACTTGCTCCAACCTGCACACCGAAATAACTTCCAGCCGAACCGGAGGTTACTACAGGTTCAGCATGCAATGCTGAGCTAACTAATAAAGTTATTAACGCTAAAAACTTAATAAGCAACTGGCGCATAATGATTACCCCTTCTATTTTTTAGCAAACTGCAAATCCCAAATGGAGCGGCCTTCAGCTTCACCCCGCCCCTCAAATTTTGTAATTAAAGGCCTATTAGGCGAACGATCCGTAAAACAACCCTCACCGGCCACATTATGCAGCATCTTTTCTGCAGATAAAACCTGCATCATTTGCTCTGCATAGTGTTGCCAATCAGTGGCTAAATGTAATAAGCCACCAGGCTTCAACTTAACTACAACCTTCTTAATAAAATCGATTTGAACTAACCTCCTCTTATGATGGCGTCGCTTCGGCCAAGGATCAGGAAAAAAGATTTGCACGCCATGCAGTGAATCATCAGGAATTGATTGATCCAACACTTCAACCGCATCGTGATAAAAAACCCGAATGTTCTTAAGCTGCAAAGCTTCTACCTGTAGAAAAAGCGCTCCAATACCCGGGCGAAATGTTTCAATGCCAATAAAATTATATTGAGGATATTGAGCTGCTAATGCTGCTAGCGATTGACCTGACCCAAAGCCAATTTCTAAAATGCAAGGAGCTTCGCGACCAAAAGCAGCCATTAAATTCAGCATTCCTGATTCAATGCTTAATCCCAATTGAGGCCAAAGCTTTTGAAAAGCCTGCTGCTGGCCTTCCGTCATACGGCTATCGCGCCGAGTAAAACTACGGATCCGTCGCAAAGGATAAATAGCATCAACCATATTTTTCCTCACTTTGCTTGGCAGCTATAACCAATTGCTGCTTTTTATCAAATAGTTTTTTCTCAATTGCTATTGGATAATCGTCGCCATGATGTTGAGCAACAAATTCAACGACATTTTTTATAGCTCTTTCTCTAACACCATGTATTGATTCTGGTGCATATACCGCCTTGCCACTTCTAAAAATCGGCATTAATAAATCTTCATAGTGGTCATAGCTTGCGATTTTTTGCTGCGTTAACGCAGCATCAAACAACACAACCTCTGGAAATTCAGAAATATTTAACTCTAGATCATAAAGCACATCAATGATGGCTTTGCCTTTAGAATAAAAGCGTCTGACTTGATGGATACCGGGGTTGGAAACTTTAATAGGATCTTCAGAAATCTTTAACTTATACTGCCAATTACCGTTTTCATCTCTAAGCGCAGAAAGCTTGTAAACACCATCTAAAGCAGAACAATCATTAGCTGTCACCAAATTAGTTCCAACGCCCCATACTGAGATTTTGGCACCTTGCGCTTTAAAGCGCTCAATAACATATTCATCTAAACTATTGCTTGCCATAATTTGAGTTTCAGTAAAACCTGCATCATCTAATAGTTGTCGAGCAATAATACTGAGTTTACTCATATCGCCAGAGTCGAGACGTATACCGTATAAATCACCGCCCTGCTCACGCAGTTTTTTGCCTACTTCGATGGCATGCTTTACACCTTTAATGGTGTCATAAGTGTCGACTAATAGAACGATGTGATGCGGCATGACCTTAGCATAAGCTTCAAACGCTTCGCGTTCGTGCGAAAAAGCAGTCACCCAGCTATGAGCATGAGTACCTCGAACAGGAATACCAAAACGCTTACCTGCCAAAGCATTAGAAGTCGCGATACAACCACCAACGTACGCAGCACGGCTTGCTGATAATGCACCATCGGGACCTTGAGCTCGACGCATGCCAAATTCAATGACAGCATCGCCTTTTGCTGCTCGACAGACTCGAGTAGCCTTAGTTGCCACAAGTGTTTGAAAATTAAGTATATTTAATAAAGGTGATTCGAGCAGCTGGCATTGCAATAAGGGGCCACGAATTCTTAACAAAGGCTCGTGAGGCGAAACCACCGTCCCTTCAGGAATAGCATCAATATCACAGGTGAATCTTACTTCCCGTAAGTAACCCAGAAAATCCTCGCTCCATAAAGGCTCGCCCACAGGATTACAAAGCGTTTTTAAATAACTTAAATCTTCCTCACTAAAGCGAAAATCTCTCAAATAATCAATAACACTTGCCAGGCCACACGCTAAAGCATAGTTACCTTTGAATGGATTACGGCGATAAATAAGATGAAAAACCGACTCGCGCTCGTGCATATTTAATTGCCAATAGCCGTAGGCCATAGTCAATTGGTATAAATCGGTCAATAACGTAAAAGATTGCATTACATCTGGCTTCCAATAATAATAATCAGCTTGGGTAGATCAATCGCCCAGGTTTATCGCGACATTCTATTACAATTGGGTATAAAGACGAATGTTATTAAAGCGTTTATTTAAAAATATTGCCATTCTTTCAGCGTTTAGCCTGTTGAGCACCGGTTGTGCAACGAGAGACCCTGGTTTTGATCCAAACCAACCTCAAAGCTCTTCTGCAGAGCGTTTAGGCATGGCTTATCGTGTTGGTAAGGATGTTCCCATAAACGATAGCAAAGCAGCTTATTGGTTCCAACAAGCTGCTGAACAAGGTGATGCGGAAGCCGCTAATCGACTAGGCTATCTATATGCTAGCGGTAAGGGCGTGGGACAAAATTATCAACTTGCCTTGCAATGGTATCAGCAAGCCGCTGATGCTGGGATAGCAAGCGCCAAATACAACTTAGGACTACTTTATGAACACGGACTTGGTACACCGATCGACAAAGAAAAAGCGAACCAGCTCTACCACGAAGCTGCGGCGCTCGGATTCACGCCAGCACGGCGAAAAATCTAAAGAGCACCAGCCCCGTAAACGCTTTGGCCAGCATTTTTTGCGTGATCAGCGTATCATTCAGCAAATCATTGCTGCTATTTCACCTCAACCTGGCCAACGCCTCATTGAAATAGGTCCTGGGCTAGGAGCACTCACTTTACCCATGCTCCACCTCACAGGTTCGCTTGCTGCCATTGAAGTGGATCGTGACATAATTCCTTTACTGCAAGAAGCTAGCCGCGAAGCGGGTGATCTATTAATTTATCAGAAAGACGTTTTAAATTTTGACTTATCAATTGCTGCACAAGATAAAAAACCATTACGGGTGTTTGGCAATCTTCCCTATAACATTTCTACTCCACTCATATTTCATTTAATTAAATTTATACCTTATATTTCTGATATGCATTTTATGGTGCAAAAAGAAGTAGCTGAGCGCTTATCTTCGCTGCCGGGTAAAAAATCTTATAGCCGACTCTCAGTCATGGCGCAGTATCATTATCAAATCGAGCATTTATTAGATGTACCGCCTCACGCTTTTAAACCAGCTCCACGAGTTGATTCACGCGTAATACGCATGATTCCTCATAAAAAGTTACCTTTTGTTGCCGATGACTATGCTCGCTTTGAGACCATCGTCAAACAAGCCTTCAGCCAAAGACGAAAAACTTTGCGCAATAGCTTAAGCGGTTTAAAACAGCCCATCCCTGATCACGTATGGGAAGAGCTAAACATCGACCCTCAAAAAAGGGCAGAAAACTTAACCGTAGAAGATTTTGTAAAACTAAGCAATCGTTCATAGGATGTGACACCCCATGGCAACGTATGCTATTGGCGATGTACAAGGATGTTATACGGCTTTACTGAAATTACTGGATCACATTAATTTTGATCCTGCTAAAGACGTGCTTTGGTTTACCGGTGACCTTGTTAATCGCGGCTCAAATTCTTTAGAAGTGCTAAGATTCGTTAAACAACTTGGCAATAGCCAACGTACCGTTTTAGGTAATCATGACCTGCACTTGCTTGCGCGTGCCTTTGGTCAGCATAGTGGTTGGAAGGAAGACACCCTAACCGAAATATTACAAGCTCCAGACCGCGATGAATTAATAGAATGGTTACGCCAGCAACCCTTATTTTACTACGATGCTGATTTAGAATTTGCTCTCGTCCATGCAGGACTAGCACCTTCTTGGGATTTACAGAAAAGCCTAGACTTAGCCAAAGAAGTGGAAATCGTCTTACAAACCAATCAAATTACTGAATTCTTAGGCCATATGTATGGCAACGAACCCAACTATTGGGATGACAACTTAACCAGCTGGGCCAGGCTGCGAACTATTACGAACCATCTTACCCGTATTCGTTTTTGTCGCCCCGATGGCAGCATCGATCTTTCTGAGAAAGGACCCAGCGATTCTCCAATTAACCGTTTAATACCATGGTTTCGCTTTCCTCACCGGGCTTCAGAAAACTTTAAAATTATTTTTGGCCATTGGGCAGCTTTAGGCGGCATCACCAATACCCCTAATGCGTATTCACTTGATACCGGCTGCGTTTGGGGCTTTAAACTGACCGCCATGCGGCTTGAGGATGGCAAAAGATTTGGCGTCAAGTGTGACAGTCAGGATATATAACGCCTTACGTGCTAGCCATGATTAGTTTGAGCTTTTTTATCCAAAATCAAAAAACGGTAAGCAAATGGATTATCTTGATCTGCAGCATGAAATTCATTAGCGACCTCAACCCAATCTGGACTTAGCTCTGGGAAGAAGCTATCGCCCTCTATTTGGGTATGGATAATCGTTAAGTACAGCCTATAACATAGCGGGAGCATTTCGCGAAACAATTCAGCACCACCGATAACCATGACTTCTTCTACCATCCCAGCTGCTTGTAAGCCTTCAGCAATGCTATGCACAATGGTGGCACCCTCAACGTGAAACCCTGGGTTGCGGGTAATAATGATATTTTGCCGCCCTGGCAATAAGCGTCCTATCGATTCATAAGTCTTGCGCCCCATCAGAATAGGCTTACCCATCGTCACCGCTTTAAAATGCTTTAAATCGGCTGGTAGATGCCAGGGAAGCTGGTTATTTTTGCCAATCACCCTATTTTCTGACATAGCCACAATTGCAGAAATACGCATACGGTATACTCCTTAATGCAATTCTTGTACCATGCTTATTATCGATTGCCAACAAAAAGGAATGCGCATGATTAGCCAACAAGAATGGGAAAAACGCCGTCAATCGTTATTTAAAAAAATAGGGCGTTCCGCTGTTGCCATTATTCCTGCTTCACCCATCGCCTTTCGTAATGGCGATTATGATTACCCATACCGGCCCAACAGCGACTTCTATTATCTTACCGGTTTTGAAGAGCCCGAAGCCGTAGCTATTTTTGCCCCTGGACGAAAGGAAGGGGAATTTGTGCTTTTTAATCGTGCTCGTCATCCCGAACGAGAAATCTGGGATGGGCCACGCGCCGGCCAAGCAGGTGCCAAAAAATTCGGCGCCCAACAAGCTTTTGTATATGAGAGTTTTGCTGAAAAGCTACCTGAATTTTTAATGGGCCGCAAAGAAGTACATTACTTATTAGGTATTAATCCCCATGTTGATGAAATCTTATTAGCGACGATTAATAAGCTGCGAGGAAAAGTTCGTAAAGGTGCTTCTTATCCTTCAGCATTAATTGACTTAAGCGATACCATCCATGAAATGCGCTTAATCAAAAGTCCCGCTGAAATTAAACTCATGCAAAAAGCTGCTGACATTGCAGCGCAAGCACATATCCGCGCCATGAAAGCATGCAAACCTGGCGTGAATGAATACTCATTAGAAGCAGAAATAACTTACGAATTTCAGCGTAGTGGCGCGAGATATCCTGCTTATACCTCTATCATTGGTAGTGGCGCTAACACTTGCATCTTGCACTACAATGCTAACAATCAAATTATCAAAAATGGTAGCTTAGTTTTGATCGATGCGGGTGATGAATACCAATATTATGCTTCTGACATTACTCGCACATTCCCTGCTAATGGTACTTTCAGCCCTGAGCAACGTGCCATTTATCAAATTGTTTTAAACGCGCAAAAAGCTGCTATTAACCACATTAAACCTGGAGTGACATTCGATAGTGTTCATGCAGTTGCCGTTAAGGTACTAACGCAAGGTTTAATTAAACTAGGCTTATTACGTGGCAGCCTTAAAAAGTTAATTCAAAACCGAGCTTACGTTCCGTTTTATATGCATAGTACTAGTCATTGGCTAGGACTGGATGTCCATGATGCCGGCCGCTATACCGAGAACAATCAGTGGCGCAAACTCAAACCCGGCATGGTGTTAACGGTGGAGCCAGGCATTTATATATCTGCCGCAATGAAGAAAGTACCCAAACGCTGGCATAATATTGGCGTACGCATTGAAGATGATGTCTTGGTTACTAAAAATGGTTATAAAGTTTTATCAGCCAAGGCGCCAAAAGAAGTTAAGGATATTGAAAAGATAATGTCAGGCGACAAGTAAGCCCGCCCAAACAGCATGTCTATGAAAGCAGGATTCAGAACCTGCTTTCATAGTGAGCCTCACTAGCTCCTCCTGATTTCGTTTCGCCCCAATCCAGGCTACAATACCCTACTCAGCATTATTAGCGGCTGCAAAACGATGCATTACGATATTATTATTATTGGTGGTGGCTTGGTAGGCAAAAGCATAGCCTGCGCCTTGCGTTATTCTTCCTTATCGATTGCTCTTATCGATGCAGCAAAAATTGACAAACCTGACCCTCGACTCATTGCTCTTAACTTTGGCAGCTATAGTTTTCTTGAAAAAATAGGGGCTTGGCAACATATAGCCCCACATGCTGAACCGATTGAACAAGTACACGTTTCTCATCGCGGTCAATTTGGCACAACCACCATGCTGGCTAGTGACATCAATCTGCCCGCTCTCGGTTACGTTGTGCGCGCACAAAAAATCAATGAGGCGCTTGATAACAGTTTGTCACAATTAACTGAGTTACGACCAGCCACGGTAAAAGCTGTAGACCTGCAAAAAGACAAAGCCAATATTATTATTGAGAAGGAAGGTCAAAATATTGCGCTCAGTGCTAATCTTGTTTTAGCTGCTGATGGCACCCATTCTACCGTACGCTCACTTTTAAACTTTGAAACAGATACTACTGATTACCAACAAAAAGCGATTGTCGCACCAGTCACTTTACAACGTAACCACCACCATATTGCCTATGAACGTTTTCTCAATGATGGTGCTATAGCTATGCTGCCATTAAAAAATGAAACACCGGCTTGCGCTATGATTTGGACTGCAGCAAACAATCAAATTGATAATTTAATGAGCTTAAGTGATTCAGAATTTTTAAAAATACTACAAAAGCAATTTGGCTACCGTTTAGGAAAATTAATTAACATCGAACAACGTGCAACTTTTCCACTGCATTTTATTCATGTAAAAAATCCTATTAAAGATAATGTGATATTAATCGGTAACGCTGCGCACACTATTCACCCTGTGGCTGCTCAGGGTTTAAATTTAGCGCTTTACGAAATTGCACACATTACACAAGTATTATTAGAAAATCACAAAGAAGAACAACCTCTTATCAAAGGCTTATCAGAAAAGCTACCTAAGTTACAGCCCAAAACCAACTTAATGTTTTCTCATTATCTAAACCCATTATTTTCTTCCAATTGGTTTGCCATTAATGCAGCCAAACAAGCGGGGATGATGATACTAGATCTATGTCCACCACTTAAAAACAAATTAAGCCGGATGTTGGCCATGGAGAAGGTGAGATGGCTAAAATAATTAAGCGATTCATTCAGCCCCCAGCCCCTGCGGTGAATACTAGACCTAATCTCCGCATTTTTTGCGGAGATAAAGCTTGCAGATGCGGAGATTAGGCTCTATAATCTCATTATATTCTGCGGAGATTATGTCGTGTATATTCATGAGCGAAAAGAATGGCCACATTTTACTTGGGATCAGAAGAGACTAACCACAATCTTAACTGAAACACGTTATGCGCAAGGACGGCTACTAGGCCAAATGAGCTCATTCGGTTTTCAATTACGTGAAGAAGCAACTTTACAAATACTCACGCAAGATATATTAAAAACCTCTGAAATTGAGGGACAAAAATTAGATGATAAACAGGTACGCTCTTCGATTGCTAAACGATTAGGTATAAATATTGGGTCAGTGTTACCTATTGATCGCCATATTGAAGGCATCGTCGAAGTTTTGCTAGATGCTACACATCATTACAGAAGACCTCTTAGCCAAGAGCGCTTGTACAAATGGCATGCGACACTATTCCTTTCAGATAAAAATAGCATCCAACGTCTCACCATAGGCAAGTGGCGCACTACAGCTAGCGGTGTAATGCAGGTTGTATCCGGGCCTTTTGGCCGTGAAAAAATACACTTTGAGGCACCAGCCGCTAAACGCCTAAGAAAAGAAATGAACCAATTCGTTAATTGGTTCAATAGCACAACAGACATTGATTTAGTAATTAAATCAGCATTAGCGCATTTTTGGTTTGTCACCATTCATCCGTTTGATGATGGTAATGGGCGAATCGCGCGAGCACTTGCTGATATGCTATTAGCTCGCTCAGATAACACCAAACAACGTTTTTACAGCATGTCGGCGCAAATTCAGCGCGAAAGAAATGCTTATTACAGTGTGTTAGAGAGTTGCCAAAAAGGAAGCTTGGATATAACACCATGGATTGAATGGTATTTATGTTGTTTGCAGCGCGCCATTGCCGCATCAGAAAAAATACTGCAAGCTGTGCTAGTCAAAGCACGCTTTTGGGCAACTCATGTAAAGGAGCCCTTTAATGAACGGCAACAAGCTATCATCAACCGCCTGCTTGATGGATTCGAGGGCAAACTAAACTCATCTAAATGGGCAAAACTAGCCAAGTGCTCACAAGATACTGCATTGCGAGATATTAACGATTTAGTAAGCCGTGAGATTTTGGTTAAAGACAATGCCGGCGGCAGAAGCACAAGCTACCAACTGCGTTTACCTTAAATCTATAAATTACCACTCAAGCTCTTCGCCTTTATAATCGAGAAACTTACCACTATCCTTCATGCTTATATTGGATATTAACTGCTGCATAGGTTTTACGCTTTCTGCCAATGTTAAAGTAGCTGCAGGCCCACCCATATCGGTTTTAACCCAACCCGGATGAAGCGCCACCACCGCAATATTTTTTTCTTTTAACTCAACGGCCATATTTTTACTGATGGCATTGAGTGCAGCTTTACTAGCACGATAACCATAAACACCCCCTACATGATTATGACTAATACTTCCCAAGTTACTACTCATATTTACCACGATCGGGTTAGTACTTTTAATCAAAGAAGGGAGCAGCGCTTGAGTTAGCAATAATGGACCGGTAGCATTCACCTTGAAACTTTCCATTAAATAATATGCTTTCACATCACCTATTTGCGAGCTAAAACTTCTATCATGTGGGTCAACCATAACGCCTGCATTATTAATCAGAATATCTAAAGATATATCAGCGAAATCCTTAGCTAATTGATGGATATCTTGCTCTTCTCTGACATCCAATTTAAGCAAATTTAGTTGAGCATCATATGCGTTAGTCAGTTGTTTTAACTCTTGCGCTTGATCAGGATGGCGACAAGCCGCATAAACACGCCAACCATCTTGCAGAAATTCTTTCACTAATCCTAAGCCTAAGCCTCGATTAGCACCTGTTATTAATACTGTTTTCATATAAAAATCCATTGATAAGTATAAGCATTATATTAATCTATAGAGACGGATTTCAAACTTTAACAGGAAGTGACATGCCTTCAGCCAAAACAAAAGCCCTCGTAAGCTGGTGTCTGTTCGGCTGGGCAAGCGATACTTTTCCCATCTTGATTACTACATTTATTTTTTCCACCTATTTTATTGAACACATAGCCAATAATAAAATACAGGGAACATACTTATGGGCAAATGCCACCACTATTGCCGGAATAATTATTGCCATATCTGCTCCATTGTTTGGCTGCATTGCTGATCAACGCGGCCACCATAAACGTTGGCTTGGTTTTTTTACACTGCTTACGATTTTTAGCACTGGTCTATTATGGTTTGCTTACCCCAACCCAGCATCTATCACCTTTGCTTTATGCATTTTCATCATTGGTACAATCAGCTTTGAAATGACATTAATTTTTTATAACAGCTTCCTGCCATTGATTGCACCGGCTAAAAAATTAGGCCGCATTTCCGGCTGGGGCTGGGGTCTCGGTTATTTAGGTGGCATAGCGGCCTTATCAACCATGCTACTTCTCAACATTTATAAGCCTAGCTGGTTAAATACAGAAACTTTTCAGCAAATGCGTATAGCAGGGCCTTTTTCTGCCCTCTGGTTTGCAGCCTTTAGCTTACCCCTATTTTTATGGGTTAAAGACACTGCCTACAACCCCGTACCTATGAATAAAATATTAAGTAAAAGTAGCCAAGAGCTAAAAAAAACCTTCCACTGGTTGTTACAAGAAAAAAATATTCTCATTTTCCTTATTGCTCGTATGATTTATAACGACGGACTAAATACCCTGTTTGCATTTGGGGGCATCTATGCTGCCGGCACATTCAACTTTACCTTTTTAGATATTATTATTTTCGGCATTTCGCTGAACATATTGGCTGGATTTGGCGCTATTTCATTTGCCTGGTTAGATGACTATCTGGGCTCGAAACAAACCATCATGATTGCACTATGTAGCCTTATATTTTTTAGCTGCCTCTTATTATTAAGTCATAGTCGTTTAGGCTTTTGGTTTACTGCCTCCATGCTGAGTATTTTTATTGGGCCTGTACAATCTGCCAGCAGAACTCTACTGACAAGACTTACTCCACCAGACAAATATTCTGAATTATTTGGATTGTACGCCATGACCGGGCGAATAACCGCTTTTCTAGGTCCCTGGTTTTTAGGATTAGCCACTTATTATTTTCAAAGCCAACGCGCTGGAATGGCAACTATTATCCTATTTTTCATCGTTGGTCTTTTGTTCCTTATTAGCATCAAGCAACCCGGACATTAATGGCTTTATCGCTTGAGAGTAGGCATACTCGCCTTAATGGTATTCACTGAGTCATCGACAAGCTTATTGGTTTGCTGTTTTGCTGAAAGCGCAATCACAAACAAATATCCCGGATTCAACATCGACCAGAGTTTAGTGCTAGCTACATAAGTCAGAAGCGCTAAACTCCCCGTCAACACATCACTTCTGATCGGCATTGGTCTCTCAAAGAATCGTGTTGGACTGATACGCTTTTTTTGACCTAGGTGTGACTGAGGCTGTGGATAAAAGCGAGTTTGATTAAATTTCGATTCAGCCTCGTATTGATTTATTCTCTTTTGCACCTGCTCACCATCTTCGCTCTTTTTTTCAGCTTCCGTTTTATGGTTATAATGACTCTCTAGAGCAAGCTTAGCTTTCACCCATAGGGTCGATTTTTCTTTTTGAAGAAAAGCCGCATCTGGCGTATAGCATAATGCCATATTATAAAAAGCGACACGCTTCTCAAGCAGCTTCAGCTTAGCTTCATCAGCCAACCCTATGACACCTACCATTTCATCGCAGAGCCATCCATAGATAGAAGCTAATTCCGCCTTCCATTCTGAGCGCAACCCTGCTTCATCATGCATCCACTCGATTCGATGACAAATTGCTTCACATTCATTAAAGTCAAAGCCTTTTAATTTTTGCTCTGTAAAAAGATAAAATACCGTAACGTCATCTTGAGCATGATCAATCTGCAGGGATTTTTGGAAATAACCTAGGGCATTTTTTAAGTGCTCAGTTGCCTTAGCTACATCACCAGGCGCATCCAACTGTAAAGCCTGCTTAAGATGACTCAGCCCTCTCACATTGTGACCAACCCTCATGGAAGCACTTATACGATCAGTCGCATTTAAAGCTAATAGTTTCTGACATGCCACTTCGGCTGCAAGAAAATCTCGCAAATAATAAGAAGCCTTAGCTATTTCACTATAAGCATTTTCTTGAAGCCGAATAATCTCACCTTTTTCCTCTTTAGTATCGCTCATCTCCTTTAAAGCAAGCAAAATATCAGCAGCTTCTTCATAAGCATTACGAATTAAAAAATGATCGCGTTCTTTTTTAGCTTGTTGATCTTGCACAATAGCTAAGGCATTTTTATAGTTAATATTCAACAGCAGTTCTTTTCTATTTTCTGAAGCACCTCGAAAGCGGCTTCTAATAGCACGTGTAATCCAGGTCGCAACACCTACTGAAAATATCCCCACAGTTACATTGAATAATGCACTCTTTATAGTAGAACCAGCCTCAGGTGAGGCCGATTGAACATTTGCGCTTGAAGTACTGGGCATATTAAATCTCCTATTTAGGGTAAAGAAGGATTTTGTAAAACGGGCATAAAAATAATTCTGTCTGCTATAACCACCGCGTCACGCTTTGATTGCTGCCAAATGCTTAGCTTAACCAAAGGATCAACGCCATGTGCGCTATAACTATTTTTTCGCAAAGGATCAACAGCTTTAATAACAGGAAATAAAACATTTGAAGAACATCGGTTAACCTTAAAAAGACTGTGCCATGAGACCTTACTATTATGCCATTGCGTTTGTTTAACGAGAGGGTCAAAAAGCTTTTTATCATTCTCAATCGAGCTCAGTGGGTCCTGAAACACCTCCATATAAGCTTCCCATCGCTTTTCTGGCAGAACTGGCATTCTCATTAAGGCAAGCTCTAACTGACAAATCGCCTGCGATGACACCTGCGCTTCATGCTTAAGCAGCTCTGAATCCGCTTCATGCAACACTTCAGAAAGCCACGTCTTCGCTTGGGCCAAATGAGGCAAATCTAACAATGAAAATACAGCATTAGCAGCCAGCAAAAGGGCAAAGTAGTTTTTTGCATTAACTCGTAAACATTGTCGAGCATAATCTAACGAAGCCTGAGCAGTATCAGCCGCAAGCGCTAGCATCACGCAACTATCCTCTAGCATACGCTTTTCATCATTACTCAAAAAACCTTTATCGGCATTGTAAATACTTTGCCAATGCTCAGCGACCCTAACCAAACAATTAACACCATTTATCTTGTCGTTTTTTTGTAACAGAATTTTTCCTTGCCAATAATGATCTTGCTGTGACCGATTAGCCAAATCTGCAATAACCGCCAGAGCCTCATCCCATTGCTGATTTCTCAGCAAAATGCCATAGACGGTACGAACGATGTCATCGCTACTTATTTCACCTTTACTTTTACGCTCATTGTATTTTTTTATTACTAGATTTTCACAGCCTCCGAGCAGCAGATACCCCACTAGCGTTTCAAAAGCTTTACTCTTATCACCGACAGATGAATGTACAATCTGTTCCTGCAACTTAATAATATTTTGATAATCTGGATTTTGATTGAGAGATTCCATCGTTTGATCTGTAATATTAATCATGCTTAAAAGCGCTTGAATACATGCCTGCCGGTCTTTATCCGCTTCAACCGCTTGCG
>CAZXFO010000271.1:0-8070 GCA_964639745.1 uncultured Coxiellaceae bacterium
AGTATGGCTATGCATGAAAGCCAATCATTACTCATGGAAAAGCAAGTATGTGGCTCTTTAGAATTCTATCAATTTTTACTCCCGCAAATCATAGAAGCGTTTGGCCATCAAGAGGCCTTTACTGCGGAAAACCTGCATAAAATCGCTACCCGCGTTGAGCCCAGCTACATACGAGTAGAGGCTGATGAAGTTACCTATCACCTACATATTATTTTGCGCTATGAACTTGAAAAAATGTTACTCAATGGCGAAATCACGCCAGCTGATCTGCCCCAATATTGGGATGAGCTGATGCAAAAGTATTTAAATCTCTCAACTAAAGGCAATTATAAAAATGGTGTCATGCAAGACGTGCACTGGACCATTGGTGCTTTTGGTTATTTTCCTGCCTACTCATTGGGAAGACTAATAGGTGCTCAAATTTTTGCAGCCTTTATTAAAGATCATCCGCAGTTTTTTAATGAAATTAAGCAAGGCAACTTCTCAACACTGGTACAATGGTTAAAGCAGCATGTTTATTCTCAAGCAGCATTTTTACCCACTCAAGACTTGTTAGTAAAAATCACAGGGGAAACCTTAGACCCTAGCTATTTTATTAGGCTTTTTGATTAGCAGCAAATACATGATTTAGGCCCCTACTTACTTGAAATTTGTGTGTAGGGGCTTAATTTATTTACAACGATAACACCCAACAACATGGTCATTGACCATGCCAACAGCCTGCATGAATGCATAACAAATAGTACTGCCAACAAATTTGAAGCCACGCTTTTTTAAATCTTTAGACATTTTATCTGAGATATCAGTTTTAGCGGGCACTTGGCTATGGCTTTTCCAACGATTAATAATAGGTTTGCCATCAACAAACTGCCATAGATAATCAGAGAAGCTACCAAACTCCTTTTTAACTGCTAAATAAGCTTGAGCATTTAATACAGCTGCTTGGATTTTTAAGCGGTTACGAATAATACCAGGATCTTGTAATAGCTTATGGCATTTAGCTTGGTCATAGCGTGCAATTTTTTTAGCATCGAATTTATCAAAAGCCTTACGATAATTATCACGACGTTTCAAAATAGTAATCCAGCTAAGCCCGGCTTGAGCACCTTCCAAAATTAAAAATTCAAACAAAAGGCGATCATCTTTGACAGGCACACCCCACTCTTTGTCATGATAAGCAATATAAATGGGATCATCAGTAACCCATTTGCAGCGCGTTTTTCCTGGCATTTTACATCCTGTAATTATAAGTGTTTGGAATATATCTTTAGCATTAACTGAGTTCAATAAATTTGCGGCTATATTATTGTCTTAGTTTCTAAACTCCTAACCCCCACAATATGCATTTTAGTGCTCACTATATGAGCAAGATATAGCTTACTCCTGACAAAAAATTCACAAAAACAGTCTTTTAGAACTTTTTATTGAAAACAATACTCTATTTTACTAACTTTTATTCGACAATAGTAAAAGCTCAGGTAAAAATGAAAGACGCCAAAAGCTTAGAAGGAACAGTAATGCATTATTTTTCTCTTTTGCCTTTACAACATAATACTTTGTTCCTATTTGGTACTCTGCTGTTGTTAGGATTGGTGGGAGGACAGCTAGCTAAAAAAACTCGCATCCTACCTGTTATTTCCGGTTATATGGCCATTGGTTTTTTAATGGGCCCTCAAGCTTTTAACCTTATTACGCAACAAGCACTCAATTCTACACAAATTTTCGTTGATATCTCCCTAGGGTTAATACTGTTTGATTTAGGCCGACATTTAGATTTTTCATGGTTAAAGCATGATTTAAGCCTTTTATATATGTCGCTAGCAGAGGCACTTTTATCGCTTCTCCTTGTTTATTTCGCCTTACATTCTGTCTTCCGACTTGATGCAATCCCTTCCCTATTAGCCGGCATTATTGCAATAGCAACATCACCCGCTGTTGTCATGATGGTCGCCAACGATCTTTCAGCAAAAGGGCCAGTTACTAAACGCGCGCTAATGCTCACGAGCTTAAATAACTTTATTGCATTAATCTTATTTACAATTTTCTTACCGCTCAGCAAATCAACTATTAATTCAATTCCAACTTTTATTTTTTATTCTGCTTACCGTTTATTTGGCTCTCTAATACTTGGATTGATCATGCTATCGATTACCATGTTAATAGGTTGGCTGATTGGTAAACATAAAGAAAATCAGTTCATCATGTTTGTAGGTGCCGCCATTTTAACGATAGGCTCAGCTTATGTTTTAAATCTTTCTATTATGCTGAGTTTATTTATTCTAGGAGCAGCTGCACGTAACCTTGATCACCGTCATCTTTTAATGGAATTTGATTTTGGCTGGCTAGCACGCATTTTCTTTATTTTATTATTTGCCACCATTGGCATGCGTCTACATTTTAGCGGAATAAAGCCTATCATTTGGGCAGTATTAGCCTTTTTAGCAGCCCGTATGCTAGGTAAGCTAATAGGCGTATTAATCTTTGCTAAACGTAGTCGCATAACCTATAAACAAGCCTTAGCAATAGGCATGTCGCTTTTTCCTATGGCTGGTGTAGCTCTAGGCATGTCTAATGTTGTTGTTGGCTTTAATCCTGATTTTAGCACTAAATTTCTTGCTATCATTTCGACCGTAATCGCTATTTTAAATATTTTTGGCCCCATCTTTACTCAAATTGCCTTTGTCATAACAGGAGAAGCACTTAATTCAGACCAGGGAGGCAAATAAATGAGTACTTTAGTCCCTTTTAAAGTAAGCCCCGCCATCACCATAGGTGTTGAACTTGAATTACAGTTAATTGATTTGCATACATTCAACTTATCTATGGAAGCAAACGATTTTTTGCGCCGCTTGGAAGAAGTGCAAATACCTGGAAGCGTAAAACCTGAAATTACCCAATCTATGATTGAACTCAATTCCAGTGTCCATGCGCGCCACGACACTTTGCTGACTGAGCTTACCACCATGCGCGATATTCTAGTCAATGAAGCGCTCAGCACGCATATCGGTATCTGTGGAGGAGGCACTCATCCCTTTCAAAAATGGAAAGACCAACGCATTTATGAAACCCAACGTTTTAAAAATGCATCTGAGCAATATGGTTTTTTAGCCAAGCAGTTTACCGTATTTGGGCAGCATATTCATATTGGGTGCGCGAGCGGCGATGATGCACTTTATTTATGCCAGGCATTTGCTCGGTATGTCCCACAATTTATAGCACTTTCTGCTTCTTCGCCTTTCAACCAAGGGGTTGATACTTCTTTCGACTGCTCTCGTTTAACCGTGATTAGCGCTTTTCCGCTTAGCGGCACACCTCCTTGGATTTTGCACTGGGATGAATTTGAAAACTATTACAACAAGATGGTCCAGCTCGGTGTTATTAGTAGCATGAAAGATTTTTATTGGGACATAAGACCAAAACCTGAATTTGGTACAGTAGAATTGCGTATTTGTGACACACCTTTAACTGTTGAAAAAGCTGCACAACTAGCAGCTTATATGCAAACGCTCGTCCTTTATCTTCTCACAGAGCGTCCACCCCTCTCACACGATGTTTATCTAACCTATTTAATGAACCGCTTCCGTGCAGCTCGTTACGGGTTTGAAGGCATTATGATTGATCCTGCCATACAGGCTCATACCCGATTAGGCGATGATATCCTTGATACTTGCAGAAAAATTCAACCCTATGCCGAAACACTTAAAACCGAGTCTGCTTTAAACGGAATAACTGAAAGTGTTATCAGGCAAGAAAACGGTGCCAAATGGTTGAGAGAAAATTTTGCCAATTTACAGTCTCTCAATGATATCGTCAGAGCCCAGTCGGAGTTATGGCGTCAAGCTTCGGCTTAAAAGCTAAGCATATCTAGTCCTGCACTACGTCATTCTCAACGACTACACTAGCCGCTGGTGGTGAGTACTTAAATTATACCTCCTAGGGTATATCCTTGATTATATACCTTTCAGGGTATAATATAGATAATATACCTTAAAGGGTATAATTGGAGGAATATATGATAATACATTCGCCTCAAGAGCTAGCGTTATACATTAATGAGCAAAGGAAAAAGCTTAAGCTTAGTCAACAAAGTGTTAGTGAGTTAGTCGGCTTAAAACAAAAAACCATATCAGGCTTTGAAAATAACCCAGAACAGGTTAAACTTGAAACTCTATTCCGCATCCTTTCTGCTTTAGATTTAAACCTTGAAATCTCTGCTAAAGAAAATATCGTCAACCCTAAAAAAAAATGGCGGGAAGAATGGTAGTTTATGAAAAATAAATCGCAGCGCTTAAAAATATTAATGAATGGCTGGCTGGTTGGACATCTTGAAAAAAATGTTGGCTCTTACCGGTTCAGCTATGATGAAGACTGGTTAAATTTGCCCGAAAGTAGGCCTATTTCTTTATCCTTACCTTTATCAAGCAAACCCTTTGCCAATGATATCGTTTATAATTTCTTTGATAATTTATTGCCAGATAACCCAGCAGTCAGAGCACTTATCCAAACCAAATTCCACTTGCCTATTAACCAGCCCTTTGAAATACTTTCAGCTATTGGCAAAGATTGTATTGGAGCTCTTCAATTTGCAAGTGAAGACTACCATTTTAAGAAAGAAATATGTTGTGAGCCACTGACAAAAAAAGACATCGCTTTAATTTTAAAAAATATCAATACCTCTCCCCTCGGCATGTCAGAATTGCATAATGAATTTCGAATCTCTTTAGCAGGAGTACAAGAAAAAACGGCTTTGCTTTTTCACCAAGGCAAATGGCAGAGACCTCTGGGCTCAACACCGACAACCCATATTTTCAAGCTACCCATAGGACTCATTAGAAACCAACAAATTGATCTTAGCGAAAGCTGTGAAAATGAATGGCTATGTGCACAAATTGCTGAAGCCTTTGGTCTTGCCGTTGCAAAGTGTGAAATTCAAGTTTTTGATGATGTAAAAGCGCTTATAGTAGAACGATTTGACCGCAGAATGGCAAGCGACAACACTTGGCTAATGCGATTACCACAAGAAGATATGTGTCAAGCTTTAGGGCTCTCATCTCACTTGAAATACCAAGCAGATGGTGGCCCGGGCATTGAAAAAATCATGAGTCTATTATTAGGCTCCTCCAATGCCATTAAAGATCGTGATGATTTTTTTCGTGCGCAAATATTATTTTGGCTTCTTGCAGCCATTGACGGCCATGCTAAAAATTTCAGCATTTATCTTGAGCCCAATGGCAATTACCGTCTCACGCCATTTTATGATTTAATATCAGCACATCCATTACTAGTAAAAAAACAGTTACAACTCAAAAAAATAAAAATGGCAATGGCATTAAAAGGCAAAAATCTCCACTACCATTGGAACGACTTACAGAGACGATATTTTTTAGAAACAGCAAAGTCCGTTCATTATTCAGTTAAGAAAACAGAAATAATAATGGAGGAAATGTTAGACTCAGTGGAGCTCGTAATAGAAAAGGTTTCATCTAAGTTGCCTTCCAGCTTTCCAGAATATATTGCTCAATCTATTTTTAAGGGAATGAGATCAGCTAAAGATAGACTTATAAATAGACATTATGGGTAATTACCCGTTACTATTATCAAAGGAAAAACTAGAGGCCATAACATGGTTACTAAAGACGATCTTTATATAGACAAGCTTATTCGAATCACGCTGATAGCAGCCATTGCCGCCTGGGCGTTCATGCTGATTTATCCTATGCTAGGAATTTTAGCTTGGGGCTTCATTTTAGCCGTAGTGCTTTATCCATTTTATAGCAGGCTTAATTCATTATTTGGCAATAAACCGATCTTAGCTTCGAGCATTATCACCCTGATCGTACTTATATTTGTAATAGGTATTGCTTTTTTTGTAACTCATGACGTAGCTCACACCATCACTAACGTTACACAACATTTCCATGATAACAAACAAGTCATACCCAGCCCCCCTTCTTTTATAAAAAATCTGCCTCTGATCGGCAATAATTTACAAGATCTTTGGGTGGCTGCTTCTGAAAATTTTGAAAACTTACTAAGCCAGTACGGCGATACCATTTACTCTACTGGAAAATATGCGGCAGGCAAACTTATCAACACCAGCATGAATTTTATATTCTTTGTTATTGCCATTTTATTCTCAGGATTCTTATTGGTCCATAATGGCACGATCATGACGACCATTCGCAAATTTGCTACCCGCGTTGCGCCTGAGAATGGAAACGACATGATCACCATCACTCGCGAAACTATTCAAAATGTATGTCGCGGTGTTATTGGTATTTCAATTTTACAAACCTTAATTTTTTGGGGACTGCTGGCTATAGCCAAAGTTCCTGGAGCTGAACTATTAAGCCTTATTGCTTTAATTCTTTGCATCACCCAAATTGGTTTATTTATCTTAATTATCCCCATCGTCATTTGGTTATTTATGGCTAAGAGCTTTGGTTTGGCATTAACCATGACTATCCTACTGTCATTAGATGGGCTATTAGATGGCTTCTTGAAACCCTTTGTCCTCGCTCACGGCTTATCAACACCCACGATAATTATTTTTATGGGCGTTATCGGCGGCATCATCATGTACGGCTTGATTGGCGTCTTCATCGGCCCCGTCGTGCTAGCAATTGCCTATGATTTAATGAGGCAGTGGTTGAGGTAATTAAGGAAGGCAACGCTAAATAGATGGCTTAGATTCGTTGTTATTTTTTAATAAGGAATTAATTTCAGCTTGGGCTCGGGCTTGAATACGCTCAAAATTCTCCTTACTCCCCGACCATTCTTTTAATAGCAATTTAGCATCTTCTTGTGTTTCTATCTTTAGACCACCTTTTTTTACTTCAGAACCAAGCTCATCACTAATTAAACTATTTTCGATCATCCTTGAATAAGGGTGGTCTGCCAATAAGGTTGCACACAGAAAATTCTTTAAACTTTCTTCACAAAAAACATAAATTCGATCTTTCTCCTCATCTAGTGGTAAAATTTTTTCTGCTAATTCCTGTAGTATGCAACCTGCCTGTACATAGCCGAATGCCCAATATAGATTACTGAGCCTTTTAGTATCAGCCAATATAACGCTTATACTTTTCTCTCTTTCTTCATGGGACGTGCTAGTGCTAGATATTTTAGCCATGTTCATATCGCATCGAGCTATTAATGATATAAGCAACCCAAATTCACATGCCAACTCAACAGCCTGACTACATATTATTCTTGATTCACTTGATTGACGCACCTTTGGTAAGTGTTCGTTATATAAGCTGAATAGTTTTGCAGCAATAAGAATCTGGAATAATGAAAGACTTTCATTACCATCCATCGACTTAATCTCTACATTTACATAGCGATATTTTTTTAACTTCTCAGAGGCTTTATTATTGAACTCAGCGTTTTGCAAGCAAAAATTTTTAAATCTTTCACTTTTAATAAATAACTTCTGCAACAATTCAGCCGGATAATTAACCAGTATATTTGCCAATTTTTCATCTTCAATTTTGCTATGACAATCAATTATTAATTCAATCGACTTGAGAGTTTCGCTCTCTTCATCTGTAAGTTCGAAATGGTTAGCAGTGTTCTTAAAAAAGTTTATTCGCAACATGTCGTACCCTTTTCTATCCAAACAACAATATAGCTATTTCAGTTTAAAAATAAAATCGTTAACTGCATCATTACGATTATCTCCAGCTTGCGATCGATTTACAATTTCAAAAAAACGACTTAATGATTTATTTGGGTTTCTAACATCATTAAATGAATTTGAATTTAGCATATCTCCTTCTATTAATTGATGCTTTTCAATCAATTTTCTATTTATCGTCCCTAAATTGTCTTTTCCTGTACTTACTGATTTCATGTTATAAGTCATTGATTGCAGACTATCTTTCCAATAAGCTTGCAAAACTGGACTAATGTTCTTTTTAAAAACCACCGCCATTGCCGTATTAAAAATATCTAGCCCTGTGCAATCCAAGTTAGCTAGCTGGTGGGCTGATCGATTGGGTTGTCCTTGCTCATTTGGCGAGTTTATTTTTGCAGCTTCTTTAATGAGGTTATCCGCCAATTGCAATA
>CAZXFO010000272.1:0-8918 GCA_964639745.1 uncultured Coxiellaceae bacterium
GATATTTCCCATTCTTATAGAATTCACTACTAGCCACATCTAAGCCTAAATAAATATCTTTCCCAAGTTTATATCCAGCTTGCTGTATAGCTTGGCCAATCAGCTCTAAAGCTTCTTCATTGGAGGTCAACTGAGGCGCAAAGCCTCCTTCATCACCTACGGCAGTGCTTAAATTTTTCTGCTGCAATAAAAGTTTTAGGTTATGGAAAACCTCTGTACCATAACGCAGGGCTTCAGCAAAATTAGGAGCGCCGATTGGAAGGATTAAAAACTCCTGGATCGCTAAACCATTATTTGCATGTGCACCACCATTGATGATATTCATCATAGGTACAGGCAAGCTATAATGGCCTTCTGCAGAAATATATTGATATAAAGGTAAGTGTTGTGACGCAGCTATAGCCTTAGCAGCTGCCAAAGAAACAGCTAAGGTTGAATTAGCTCCTAGTTTTTCTTTATTAGCAGTACCGTCCATATTAATTAGCGCTTGATCTAATTTTGCTTGTTCAATTAGGTCAAAGCCACTCAGCGACTTTGCGATATCGTTATTAATGATTGATACTGCCTTTGTCACTCCTTTACCCATATATCGTTTCAAATCAGCATCACGCTTTTCAATGGCTTCATGAGAACCCGTTGAGGCACCAGAAGGAACAGAGGCACGTCCTACTGCTCCATTTTCTAAAATAATGTCCACTTCAATTGTAGGATTACCACGAGAATCTAGAATTTCACGCGCCTTTATGGATTTAATTTGTGACATAAATGTTCCTTTATTAGATTATCTCTAAAACTTCTTTTACGAATGGAATAGTAGGACGTCGCTTGGTAGCTAACGACTCTTTATCTAAAATCTCTAAAGCAGAAAAAAGTGTCGTCATATGGCGTGGACAATGAGTCAAAATATAATTAGCTACTTCCTCAGATAAAATCAACCCACGAAGTTCAGCTCTTTTAATTAAAGCCTGCAACTTTTCTTCATCGGATAGGGGCTGCAAAGCATAAACTACCCCTGCTGATAATCTGGAAGCGACATCAGCAAGTATAAGCTTCAATGATTTTGGAGCAGCTTTAGCTGCAATCACTAAGCGGCCACCTGCTGCAAGCAGACGATTATAAAAATATAAAAATGCTTCCTCCCAGCTTTGATTACCGACAATTGTCTGTATATCGTCAATACATACTAATGGCAAATTTTCTAAGCCTTCCAATACCTTTGGAGAAATAGAAAACAATGAATTTAATGGAAGATAAATTGAACTTAAATTAAACTCATTAGCATAATGACAGCAAGCCTGAGCTAAATGAGTGCAGCCCATCCCTCCTGAGCCGTAAAGATAAATGACGCGCTCCCCTTCTCCAGCGACTAAACGCCTTAGCTCAGAAACAAGCTCAGCGTTTTGCTTTGAAAAATAATTAGCAAAAGTTGCGTGATCTTTTAATCCGACACTTAAGGTCAGCTGTTTACTTAACGGTACCTCAGCATAGCCAGCCATTTATTTAATCCATAAATAAGTTAAATTATTTTCTTCTTCCAATTGTAATTTTAAATGTTGATTAGACGCTATTTTCTGCATAAAAGTTTGTTTGGCGCCTTCGACAACCAGGTTTAATAGCACTTCATCATTAGATACATTTTCTATGGTTAATTTTTTTATCATTGGCAAGTGTTTAACATAACTCAATAAACTATTTAAATCATCTTGCCCAGCTATTCCCTTTACTGTGACCCCTATCAAATACGATTCATTTGTAGCAGCTATTTTTTCTTCGTGATTATTAATTACATCAATAATTTTATCAATTAAGGATTCAATTATGGATGAAGCAGAATCACCATTAATGTCCCATTCCCATGTTTTTGTACCTATGGCCAACTTCCATCTACTTTGTAATTTTTTATTTATGAGCTGAATATTTCCAACCAAGATACCCTCTGCTTGGTAGCGTACAGAAGCTTTTTGCAGTGGGCTAATTGACATTGACTGTACATCAGCTATAGATGTTTGGCTTAGATCCGTGGCATCCATGATTGGCAACAGCAATGGCAGGCCCCGAGACTTAGCGCGAGCATCTAATAACTTGGCCAGTTCATTCATAGATGTGTTATCTATAAGTTCTGGCGCATGCTTTTCGTTTTCATTGGACAAAAGCCAAGCTACAATAAGCGGCCTTTCATCGCTCCAGACAACCATTCCTGATCTGCTTAGCAATTCTTGTATAGCATTCGGATCAAATTCTACTTTAAGTAAAAAAGGGGCAGTACCTTTAGGTGATGGTAAATAGCTGTACTCTTGTACATAACTTTGAGCTTTTGACAAAGCTGCCTTCACTGTAGGGTTAGTCAAAACATTAGGTGTACCGCTTACTTTAACTAAGGTCTCAGAAAATGCTTTTTGAACTGCCAGGTCCCTTTGCGTATTGTCTTGGTTAACAACGGGAGATTCACTGGTATAAATAGATGCCATTTTGAATGCGTAGGCTGAATTCAGCAGGCCCAAAAAAATGAGAAATAAAATTGTTTTCTTCATACCTTCTCCTAAACGTAGGCCAATGATACCACTTAGATCCAGCGAGGAAACAATTTGTTTAATCTGTACTGAATTTGTCCATTTATAGAACATAATTTACTAGTAAGATGCCCGAAAGCCATTCTAAGGTATGGATTTTTATAAAAATATAGACTAACATAATAATTACCCATCTTAAGGATTCTAAGACTATGCTAATCAAATCTCAGCTTATTGCTGAACTTAGTAAGCAGCTGTCTTATATACCAGAAAAGGACATCATGCTTGGCGTTAACCAAATTTTAAACATTATGGGTGACGCCTTAAGCAATGGTGACAGAATCGAAATTCGTGGTTTTGGCAGCTTTTCTCTTCATTACCGCCCACCTCGTAAAGCTCATAACCCTAAAACGGGTGAAAAGCTTATGACTGAGCCGAAATATGCTGCTCACTTTAAGCCTGGTAAAGAGCTAAGGGATAAGATTAATGCTAATAAACATCTCCCCTTACAGGACAGTATGACGGCAGATGACTCGGACGACGAAGAAGAATAAGCCCTTTTCCCTCATCCATTAATTAAATCATGCCAGCTAGCTGGCATGATTTGTTAGATCACGAAATTGGCAATGTAACACCTGTTTGGCCTTGATATTTTCCCGACCTGTCCTTGTATGAAGTTTCACATTCCTCATCGGATTCAAGAAAAAGCATCTGGGCAACACCTTCATTTGCATATATCTTTGCTGGTAATGGGGTTGTATTAGAAAACTCTAATGTTACGTGCCCTTCCCACTCTGGCTCTAGCGGCGTAACGTTTACGATAATGCCACAACGGGCATAAGTAGACTTGCCTAAACATATAACAAGCACCTGGCGTGGAATACGGAAATACTCTACACTTCGAGCTAAAGCAAACGAATTAGGAGGAATAATGCAAACATCAGATTGGATATCTACAAAGCTTTCCGGCGAAAAATTTTTAGGGTCAACAACTGCTGAATTAATATTGGTAAATATTTTAAACTCATTTGCACAGCGCACATCATATCCATAACTTGAAACGCCATAAGAAATAACTTTACCTCTTTCTTGATGACGCACTTGGCCAGATTCAAAAGGCGTAATCATGCCCTGTTCTTGTGCCATGCGGCGTATCCATTTATCTGATTTGATGCTGCTCATAAGTACTCCTGATTATTCGACTTTTATTTGTGGAAATTTATGTGAATAGCTTTTATTTCGCAAGGAAAGTTGGCCAGCGGTTAAACGAGCTAACTGCTGGTATTGTTGTGAATAAACTCCCATCGGCTCTTTAATAACTGAAGGCATTCCTTCATCGGTATCTAAACCAATTTGATAATCTAATGGAAAACTAGATAATACTATCGCCTTAAATTCTTGAGCCAAACGTTCAGCTCCGCCTTGTCCAAAAATTGCGTCTTTATGGCCGCAATGGCTACAAACGTGCGCTGTCATGTTTTCGACAATGCCTAATATTGGAACATCTAATTTTTGAAACATGGCGACAGCTCGACGCACATCCTTGAGAGCCAACTCCTGAGGTGTCGTAACAATAACAGCTCCACTAACTGGTATCTTCTGACAAAGGGTCAACTGAATGTCTCCCGTCCCGGGAGGCAAATCAATAACAAGGTAATCAAGCTCCCCCCATAGCGTATCATTTAGCAGCTGTTGGAGCGCCATAGCGATCATAGGGCCCCGCCAAACAATGGCGGCAGTATCTTCTACTAGAAAGCCCATGGACATTACTTTAATCCCATATTGCTCCATAGGGACAATAACTTTTTTATCCTTAATTTCGGGCCGCCCCTTTAAATTAAGCATGGTCGGCTGGCTTGGACCATAAATGTCAGCGTCTAACAGACCAACTCTTCCACCTTCTTGGGCTAAAGCTAATGCAAGATTAGCTGCTATTGTGGATTTACCAACCCCGCCTTTTCCTGATCCAACAGCAATAATATTTTTGATATTGGGTAGAGCCTTTACTGCACTTTGCCCTACGTGGGTTTCAATTTGAATAGTTAACTGAATTGTGATTTCGCAATTAGGATAGGCGTTTTTTAAATAAGCTTGAATGTCAGCTTTCCATTTCGCCTCAATTGTTTTTAAGGGGAACCCTAAACAAACATCTACAATAATTTGATTTTTATCAATTTTTATTTTTCTTATAGCTTTTGCCGTTACCAGATCACATTGCAAGCTGGGATCAATGTATGCGCGTAAGGTATTTTCAACATCACCAGGAGTAAACGACATAGCCAGTCATCATGAGTTATGAACTTTGGGAAAAATACACTAAAATGCTATCCTAAACAAGAAAGTTGGCCCAAGGCAGAACCATGCTTGAAAACTTTATTCCAGATAGTTTCATTCCTAGCCACAGCATATGCCTAGCTCCTAACAATAATGATTTAATTTTTTATTATAAAGATAGCCAGATTTATTTATTCGAAGAAAAGCATTTACCGCTTTGGCAACACATGAGGCCTTTTGCCTCGCCCAATACACAACTTTATTGCTTTGGCGAGATAAATAAACAACGCTGCTTGCTTACAAGCAGCTTAGAGCTACTTCCCAGCCATTTCAACCTCCAGCCCATACGCTTTAGTTATGAGGTTTTAGGTGACACGTTATATCGACTTGCCGGCTTAGGCTGCCAACTTAACCACTGGAGAACGGCACATCATTATTGTGGTCGCTGTGCAGCAAAAACCTTTGATAAGCCTGATGAGCGGGCACTGATATGCCCACAATGCAACTTTATTTCTTATCCTCAACTATATCCCTGTATTATTGTGTTGGTTACCAAAGGCTCAAAATTACTGCTAGCACGCTCCCCCCATTTTCAACCTGGCATATATAGCACCCTAGCAGGCTTTATTGAGCCAGGCGAATCGGTTGAAAATGCCGCCTTTAGAGAGATTAAAGAAGAAGTTAATATCTCCATTCAAAACCTCCAATATGTCACCTCACAGCCCTGGCCCTTCCCTAATTCTTTAATGTTAGGTTTCCATGCCGAATATGAGTCCGGCGAAATTATTATTAACCCAAAAGAAATTGAGGATGCTCAATGGTTTAGCGCAGACCAGCTCCCCCCATTATCCTCTACATTATCAATTTCTCATTTCCTCATTAAAAAATACCTACAAAGTTACAAAAATATGTTATAAGACGTCCTTAAGTTTGCCTTAAGTCCAGATCTGTATAATTAGAGCTTTGGGGAGGATGATAGAATGAAAAAAACGACTGCTACTACATTAACCCTTATTATGCTCAATATAGCAGCTACTGGCTCTTTAAATAACCTCCCTAGTTTAGCAACTGTTGGCTTAAGCTCAATTACCTACTATGTAATTGCTATGGCTCTATTTTTCATTCCCTATGCTTTAGTAGTGGCAGAGCTAGCATCTGGCTATCACAAAGAAAACGGGATCTATGTTTGGGTAAAAGATGCTTTCGGGCCTCAATGGGGATTTACTGCGGCATGGTTACAATGGATTGAAAATCTTTTCTGGTACCCAACTATTCTATCATTCGTTGCAGCTACATTCGGGCAAATCATTCATCCTGAATTAGCTACAAGTAAAACCTATAATCTAATTGCGACATTAACTATTTACTGGGGCTTAACAATAGCTAATCTATATGGCATACGCGCCTCTGCAATCATTAGCTTGATCGGGTCTTCATTGGGGATTTTAGTACCAGGAATCTTGCTGATAGTATTTGGGCTCATATGGTGCTTTACTCAACACCCCATTAGCTTAAATTTCAACTGGCATGCATTAATGCCCAATTTGCACCAGTCACAAGATTTTGCTTTTATTGTAGGCATAGCTCTAACATTAGCTGGGCTTGAAATTTCTGCTGTACATGCACCGCATGTCCGCAATCCTCAAAAAGCATATCCAGTTGCCATCTTAACTTCGACTGTTCTCGTAATTGTATCCTCTATCTTAGGCAGCTTAGCTATCGCAGCTTTAATTCCCGCTAATGCTATTGACCTTAATAACGGTGTTGCTCAAGCTTTTGGAAATTTCTTACAACACTTCCACATACCCTATCTTGGCACTATCCTTATGTTCTTAATTGCTATTGGCGGCATGACTGCAGCAAGCGCCTGGGTCTCAGGACCATCCGCAAGCCTTGCTCAAGCTGCCAAAGATGATTGTATTCCCGCATGCTTTCATAAAACCAATTCAGCCGGCATATCAATGCCAATCCTAGCTGTACAAGGCTTTTTAGTTTCATTGTTTTGCTCTGCATTTATTATTATGCCAACTGTAAGCAGCGCTTATTGGTTGCTCACAGTAATCGGCGGCCAGCTTTATTTGGTCATGTATTTGATTATGTTTACTGCAGCTATTAAGCTACGCGCTAAAAATTCTGATCAGTATGCTTATAAAATTAAGGGCATTAAAACAACTTGGTTAGTGTCAGGTATTGGTTCTCTTGGCTGTGTTATCTTCTTTTTCTTTGGCTTTATCCCCCCAAGTAGTCTTGGCCTGGCAAATTATAATCATTATTATTTATTACAAATTACAACGCTTGTTATCACGTTGGTTTTACCAGCCACGATTTATTACTTTACCCGGTTAAGCAAGCTTAAACCTCAAGGTATTAGCTTAGAAGCTACGCCTAGTCTATCGGTAGCAGAATAATGCTTTGGCTTGGCGTAGGCCAAGTCAGGACATTGATCTAGCATTATAGATTTTCATAACTAGCTACGTTAATATTCAAACTTTACCTTTTTAAGACAATATAATCATGCGCAAAATTCTAGTTACCACAGCTTTGCCTTACGCTAACGGCTCATTACATTTAGGCCACTTAGTTGACAATATCCAAGCAGATATCTGGGTACGCTTTCAAAAAATGAAAGGTCATCAATGCAGCTTTATTTCAGGTTGTGATGCTCATGGCACACCCATCATGATTCAAGCTGAAAAACTAAAACTTGATCCTGAAACACTTGTTAATCAGTTACGCAGCGAACACCATAATGATTTAAAAGATTTTTTAGTTAATCTCGATAACTATTACACAACCCATTCACAAGAAAACCAAGAATTGGTAAATCAGGTTTTTCAGCATCATATAGAAAGTGGCAACATCACTAAACGGGTTATCAAGCAAGCATTTGATCCTGAAAAAAATATGTTTCTACCCGATCGTTTTATTAAAGGTGAATGCCCGAAGTGCACTGCCAAAGATCAATATGGTGACAGCTGTGAAGTATGCGGGGCCACATACTCTCCAACTGAACTTAAAAACCCATACTCCACCCTTTCAGGAGCAAAGCCCATAGAAAAAGAATCTGAACACTACTTTTTCAAGCTCCAAAATTATGAAGATGTTTTAAGAGATTGGACTCGCAATGGCCACCTGCAAGAACAAGTATCTAATAAGCTAGATGAGTGGTTTAAAGCTGGCTTACAGGAATGGGATATCTCCCGTGACGCTCCTTACTTTGGATTTAAAGTTCCTAGCGAAAATGACAAATACTTCTATTGCTGGTTAGATGCACCTATAGGCTATATGGCTAGCTTTAAAAATCTTTGCAACCAATATCCGAATCTCAATTTTGCAGAATATTGGAATGAAAACAGTAAAACTGAACTTTATCATTTTATCGGCAAGGATATTGTTTATTTTCATGCTCTATTCTGGCCAGCAGTATTAACTGGAGCAAAATTTCGCACCCCCACCGCTATTTTTGTTCACGGCTTTGTAACCATAGACGGTCAGAAGATGTCTAAATCCCGCGGCACGTTCATTAAGGCTAGGACTTATCTAGATCATCTTAATCCTGAATATCTGCGCTATTATCTAGCTGCCAAACTTTCAAGCCGCATAGAAGATCTAGACATAAATTTTAATGATTTTATGAGCAGAGTTAATTCCGATTTAGTAGGAAAATTTGTTAATATTGCAAGCCGCACTGCCACCTTTCTTACCCGTTCGTTTTCAGGCAAGCTATCATCACATCTTGCTGAACCTAACTTATTTCAGCATTTCGTCGACGCTGGAAATGATATAGCACAAAAATGGGAACGTTTAGATTACAGCCAAGCTTTAAGACACATTATGAGCTTAGCAGATGCTGCCAACCAATATATCGATGAAAAGAAACCTTGGGCTTTATCCAAAGAGCCAGACCGCCTAGCTGAGGTACAAGACATTTGCACAATGAGTATAAACCTTTTCAGATTACTGGCTATTTATCTTAAGCCAGCGCTTCCGTTAACAATAAAAAGAATTGAGGATTTTCTTAATATTGCTCCTTTATCCTGGAAGGATAATCAAACTCCCTTACTTAATCACACTATTAAAGAGTATCAACCCCTCATGGTCCGCATCGAAGAAAAACAAATCCAAGCATTGAAA
>CAZXFO010000273.1:0-2572 GCA_964639745.1 uncultured Coxiellaceae bacterium
CATTCATATATTGATACTGTTGAGCGCGTCGAAATTATTCGTGATTTGCGGTTAGGGCGGTTTGATGTACTAGTAGGTATTAACCTGCTGAGAGAAGGCTTAGATATGCCGGAGGTGTCGCTGGTTGCCATCTTAGATGCTGATAAGGAGGGGTTCCTCCGTTCTGAGACCTCGCTAATCCAAACTATTGGCCGTGTAGCGCGTAACTTTAATGGCAAAGCAATTTTATATGCTGATCACATGACCAATTCGATGCAGCGTGCGATTGGAGAAACCGAGCGTCGCCGTAAAAAACAAGAAGAATATAACGAAGTGCATGGCATTACACCCAAAGGCATCCAAAAAGCGGTTAAAGATATTTTGGAAGGCGCCTATTCGGAAAATACAGTTCGTGGCCGGCTTTATCCCAAGGCTGCGGAGGTTGACGGAGAATATCTGGCTCTTTCACCCGTGCAATTGAGGAAGAAACTAACCGAGCTCGAAAAGAAAATGTACGACCATGCCCACCGCATGGAATTTGAAGAAGCTGCCCGTTTACGCGATAAAATTCATCATATTAAAGAAACCGTTTTTGGCGGCGAATAGCCATTTCTTAGTTGATTCTACTTCATCAGAATGCTATCTTTACACTCCCGAGATATAGGCACGTAGCTCAGTGGTAGAGCATCACCTTGACATGGTGGTGGTCGGTGGTTCGATCCCACTCGTGCCTACCATTTTTCTGCATAGTTCCAAGAAGAAGGCCAATATGCCCGTAATAACACTTCCTGATGGTAGCCAAAAACAATTTGATAAATCTGTGACTGTGGCTGAAATAGCCTCGAGCATAGGCGCGGGCTTAGCTAAAGCAGCTATTGCTGGCGTTGTCAGCGATAAGTTAGTCGATACCTCTTTTACAGTGGAAGACGATGCTAGCATACGCATCATCACTGAGCGTGATCCTGAAGCCTTAGAAGTGGTTAGACACTCTGCAGCTCATTTATTAGCCCAGGCAGTAAAATCGCTTTTCCCAGAAGCACAGGTCACAATAGGTCCTGTTATTGAAAATGGCTTTTATTACGATTTTGCTTTTAGCCGTTCTTTTACCCCTGACGATCTAGCCCGCATTGAAGAAAAAATGGAAGAGCTCGCTAAAAAAGATTTTCAAGTTTCACGTAAAATCGTCTCACGTGATGAGGCCATCAACTTTTTTAGAAATATCGGCGAATTTTATAAGGCAGAAATTATTGAGGGTATTCCTCAACAAGAAACCTTAACACTTTATCAACAAGGGGATTTTGTTGACCTATGTCGTGGGCCACACGTTCCTAATACCGGCAAATTAAAGGCATTCAAGCTCACCAAATTGGCAGGTGCTTATTGGCGGGGTGACTCTAACAATGAAATGCTACAACGTATTTATGGTACGGCTTGGTTAGATAAAAAATCTTTAGAAACTTATTTAAGAAATTTAGAAGAAGCAGAAAAACGAGATCACCGAAAAATTGGTAAAAATCTTGATTTATTCCACTTGCAAGAAGAAGCACCTGGTATGGTGTTTTGGCACCCCAATGGTTGGGCTATTTACCAAGAAATCAAAAATTACGTTAGCCAACGTGTTAAAGATGATGGCTATCAAGAAGTCGTTACTCCTCAAGTCGTTGATTTGAGTTTATGGAAAAAATCAGGCCATTGGGACATGTTTAGCGAGCAGATGTTTACGGTTGAATCCGAAAAACGCCAATATGCAATTAAGCCTATGAATTGCCCCTGCCATATGCAAATTTTCAACCAGGATTTACGTAGCTATCGAGATCTCCCCTTCAGACTAGCAGAGTTTGGTTGCGTGCATCGTAATGAGCCATCGGGCTCCATGCATGGTTTAATGCGCGTGCGTCAGCTCGTTCAAGACGACGGTCATATTTTCTGTATGGAAAGCCAAATCCAAGAAGAAGCGTTGCGTTTTATAAAATTGGTTTTAGATGTTTATAAAGATTTTGGCTTTAATGATGTGATGGTCAAACTCGCCACTCGCCCTGAAAAACGAATTGGGAATGATGCGCTATGGGATCATGCAGAAAATTCGTTGGCTGAAGCATTGCGCCATGTTGGCTTAGCCTATGAGGTGAAAGCGGGTGAAGGGGCATTTTACGGCCCTAAAATCGAGTTTCATTTGCAAGATTGTATTGGCCGAACTTGGCAGTGCGGTACCTTGCAGCTGGATTACTCCATGCCTAATCGCTTAGAGGCAAGCTATATTGCTGAAGATAGTAGTAAGAAGGTTCCAGTGGTCTTACACCGAGCCATCTTGGGTTCGCTTGAGCGCTTTATTGGGGTGCTGCTTGAACATTACGCAGGCAAGATGCCTGTATGGCTCGCACCTGTACAAGCTGTAGTCATGAATATATCCGAAAAACAAACCACTTTTACTAGCGAAGTTACTGATTATTTAAAGAAAAAAGGCATTAGGGCAAAATCAGACTTGAGAAATGAAAAGATCGGCTTTAAAATTCGCGAGCACACGCTTGAACTTGTTCCTTATCTACTCGTCGTGGGAGATCGTGAAATAGAATCACGAACCATCTCGGTTAGA
>CAZXFO010000274.1:0-4046 GCA_964639745.1 uncultured Coxiellaceae bacterium
GATGGCAGCCGTAATTTAAGTGTGCAGGGTTATTCAGACAATACTATTCCTGTATGCTTGTACAATCAGAAAACTACCCAAGGTAGTAAATTTACCCTGGTGTTAAACACAATTTTAAAACGTATAAATAAATTATTTGGCCACCAATCTACTCTTTATCACCTCAATGAAATAAGCTTAGGTGGCGATGAAGTAGCTTCATCAGCGTGGAATAAAGATCCAAACTGCGATAATCAAAGTTTATCATCACAAGACAAATCACACTCATTCTTTTCCGCAATTGCTCAACAACACCCAATGCTTATTTCAGGCTGGCAGGAAATCGTGCAAAATGAAGACGGAACTGTTAGCAAATATGCTTTTCCCTCAACACAAGCAGCCCATGTATGGGTTTGGGAAACAAGTCGTGATAAACAAGGTTTGAAGGGTATTCCACATGCTGCTAAACTAGCTGAATCAAATTACCCTGTTGTACTCGCGTTTGCTGATGATATCTATTTCGATCACGCTTACACACCTGACAAATGGGAACCTGGCCTACGCTGGGCAGGTTCGTTCCATGACACCTCTGCCGCCCTCCAATCCTCACTTGACGCTACGCGAACAGAGGATTTGATCTCTCCTAATTACAAACACAACTTATCAGGCATTGAAGCAGCACTTTGGAGTGAAAACATTCCGACTTTCGAGCATCTAAGCTACATGGCGCTTCCCAAGATGGCTGGCTTAGCAGAAGCAGCATGGGCAAACAAGACCAATACCACGAGTGGAAACGACAAAATCAATTGGCAAAGCTTAGCGATTAGATTAGGAGACGGTCATAAAGGATTTTTAAACTTCATTAACCGTATCACCGGAATGAAATATCGCGGTTACCCACATGGGATTACTTTAGAGCTACCTGAGGACTTTCACAGTGGACAATAAGCGCCTACTATCATTAGATGCTTTTCGTGGACTGACGATTGCACTCATGATTATCGTGAACAGCCCCGGCAACTATACTGCCTATTCATTATTTCAACACTCCGCTTGGAATGGTTGCACTTTAGCCGATATAGTTTTTCCATTTTTCCTTTTTATGGTTGGAGTTTCGATTCCGTTTTCGCTTCGGTATTCCCGGGAAATGAACCAGGAGCGAGAAATAACATATAGAATAGTTAGACGCTCTTTTATACTATTTGCAATTGGCGTGTTCCTAAATGCTTTTCCTCATCATTTTGATTTAGGATCGATAAGGATTATGGGAATCCTGCAACGTATTGCTATTTGCTATCTTGTAGCCGCCTTATTATTCTTAAAGACAACCATAAAAACACAAGCTATTTCTTTAGTCTTAATATTAATAGGCTATGGTCTTCTATTAACGCTACCATTTAATTCGACAAATCATTTTTCACCTGAGAATAATTTAGCTATTTATATTGATCATTTATTTTTTTCATCTGCCCATTTATATCACCAATCTTTTGAGCCTGAAGGCCTATTAAGCACCCTACCCGCAATTGCTACTACACTCTTAGGCAATCTCACAGGACAGTTGCTTTGCTCCAAAGCTGCTCCAAAACAAAAACTTCTATATATCTGTCTAGCAGGAATAGTTACTACTATTCTAGGCTGGCTTTTAGGGCTCATCCTGCCTATAAACAAAGGGATGTGGACTAGCTCATACGTGTTATGGACTGGCGGCTTAGCTCTGCTAATGCTGAGTTTACTTTATTGGATAATTGAAATTAAAAAGCTTCAACGTTGGACATTACCCCTAAGGATATTTAGCCTTAATGCGATAGCTGCATATATACTGCATATCTTTTTTTTAAAAGTTCAGGGAATGGTTAATGTTACACAATCCGATGGCTCTATAGTAAGCTTGCGCCTTTATATTACTGATTATTTGTTTAGTTGGGCAAATCCAAATAATGCCTCATTATTTTATGCTATATACTACATGCTGTTTTGGCTGCTCATACTTTCATTGCTTTACCGCCAAAAAATTATCATTAAGGTTTAATAAATGAAAAAATTTTTAAATCCTCTTTACTATGTAACTAGCTTGGTCCTATTGAGAATGCTATTGATGATATTTTTGCCTTTTATGGCAACCAGTGAACCTCGCTATGCTTTAATAGCAAAAATCATGAATCAAACAAATGACTGGATCACACCCTATATTGATTGGGGGACACCTTTCTGGGGGAAACCGCCATTATCATTTTGGCTACAGGCCATCTCAATTAAAGTTGCCGGACCAAATGAATTTATAATTAGATTTCCCTCGCTTTTAGCATCTCTTTTAGCTCTATTTTCTATTTTCATTTTGACCAAACAAATCAAAAATATCCAAGCTGCTAGATATGCATGTTTAGTTTTCATGAGTAGTGTATTAGTTTTTACCGTTTCAGGTGCTGTATTAACCGATCCCTTTTTATTAGCTGGCACAACTTTATGTATGACCAGCTTTTATATGTATGCCGCTAATAAAAATAAGTTATGGGAATATAGTTTCGCGATCGGATTGGCCATTGGCCTATTAGCTAAAGGTCCTCTCACCTTCCCCTTAGTTTTAGGCCCCATATTTCTTTGGGCATTCACAAAACGTCACAGAAGCCCCTCCGTAAACTTTTGGTTCTGGCTGAGAACTATACTTATTGCCTTAACAATTACCTTGCCATGGTATGTTGCTGCTGAAATCAGAACCCCTGGGTTTATAAATTATTTTATTATTGGCGAACATCTACAACGCTTTTTAGTCAGCGGCTGGCATGGCGATCTATACGGCAAAGCACACCAATATCCCATTGGCTCAATCATCACCTGGTGGTTAGTTGCCTGTTTCCCTTGGAGCTTAGTGACATTGATTTTAATTATCAAAAGATTATACAAACATTTGCTTTGGCGCTCACTTAAGGATTTTTGGCAGAACAATACTAGCTATCTTTTTATTTGGGCCATCTTTCCACTCATATTTTTCTTCTTTGCGCGCAATATTTTATGGACTTATGCGCTTCCTGGTATACCTGCATTCTCCATCTTATTAGGTTCATATTTAGCTGATATCCAAAATCATTCCCGGATAAAGGCTAGCACCATTATCCAGTTCAGTTACTGCTTACTGCTAATTACCTTAAGCTGCATTCTAACTCGGGTTTATATGTCACCTGATACTGAAAAATATTTAATAGCAAAGCTTCCTAAAGATAACAGAGTTTACTTTCTTTCAGAGCCCAGTTTTTCAGCAAAATTTTATGCACAATCTCCTATTAAAATAATTAAAATCGAAGAAATATCAGGTCTTTTGAAAATAGAAAAACCATTATATATATTTGCTCCGCCTGATATTCTAAAGCAGATTGAAAACAATTCTTCTTATTTAGTTGAAGAGGTTCAAAATCATAATAAGCATTTTCATTTAATCAAAATTTCAACAAGAAAGGTTAAGATGCCATGACAGACATTATTGACGTTAATCATATAAAACAACTATTAAAAGCTTTCACTGAAGCAAGGCAATGGGGCCAATATCACACTCCTAAAAATTTAACCATGGCTCTAGCTGGTGAAGCGGGTGAATTATTAGAAATATTCCAATGGCTAACAGATAAAGAATCAATCGAAGTAAAAAATAAACGTGAAACTAAAGAGCATATTAGTCATGAGCTAGCAGATATCATGCTTTATGTGATCCATATTGCGAATGTTTTAGATATTAATTTAAATGAGGCATTACATCACAAAATTTCTCTTAACGAGAAAAAATATCCTGCAGATTTAGTAAAAGGAAGTGCTAAAAAATATTCTTCTTATAATTCTGACCCAAAATAGCTATATTAAGATTAAATATTGAGACCCTTATGTTAAGTCATAAAAACACTATCGGATTTATCGTCTCCTTAGCATTATTTATGGATGCTTTGGATACAACCATTATCAATACTGCCATCCCTGCCATGGCTCACAGTTTATCAGTCACACCGATAGATTTGAAACTTGCTCTGATTAGTTATTTATTAAGTCTTGCCATCTTCATTCCCATTAGTGGATGGGCA
>CAZXFO010000275.1:0-1545 GCA_964639745.1 uncultured Coxiellaceae bacterium
AAGCCAAATGGATGCCGAGAATATCACTCCTCCACCGGCTAACACTTTACGTAAACAAATGTTACAAAACCTCATTAATCAAAAAGTCCAGCTTGAAGCGGCTCAACAAAGTGGAATTCAAATTGAAGACCGTGAACTTGATAACGTCATAAAAAAAATTGCTGAAGAAAATCACATTTCAATGGATGAGTTTTACCAACGTATCGCCCAAGAGGGTCTCTCAGCTAAAAGTTATCGCAAGCAAATTCGTGAATCATTAACTTTACAGCGTTTACAACAACGCGAAATTGCCTCTAGAATTACAGTGACGCCGGAAGAAATTGATGAATATATTCGCCAAGCATCACAACAAAATGTTGGTGAAAAAGAATATCATGTTGAAGATATTCTAGTTCCATTATCTGATACACCTACGCCACAAGAATTAGCCATTGCCAAAAAATTTGCTGAAGATGTTTTAGGTAAACTGAAAAATGGCGCGAAATTAAGCGATTTAGCCTCCGTTGAATCCGAGTCTTTACAAACAAACGACTTAAGCTGGAGAAAGCTTGGAGAAGTACCTACTGCTTTTACCGATACTGTTAAAAACATGAAAAGCAATAGTTTTGCTGGACCAGTTCAAGCTGCCAATGGTTTCCACATCATACATTTAGTCGACCTGCGTAGTGCTCAAAGCTCAACTAAAAAACCTGCACGTCAAGAAGTCGCCCAACTGATTTTCCAACGTAAGTTTGAAGAAGCCTTACAGAATTGGGTCAGCAAAATTCGAGGCCAAGCTTTTATTGTCATACAAGATAAGGTTGTGGCATGAGCATACCCCGCATCCTGATTACTTCAGGAGAGCCGGCGGGTATAGGACCAGATATTGTTGTTAAAATCGCACAAGATAACTGGCCTGCAGAATTAGTCATTATAGGCGACCCCGATTTATTAAAAGATCGGGCCAATAAGCTCAATCTTCCATTAGAATTAAAACCTCTTGACGATGCATCAACTGCAGAAAAAACTCAGCCTGGCTCCATTAAAGTTATAGCTAATTCTCTAATGGTACCCTGTATGCCTGGTAAATTAGACCGTGGCAATGCCTCTTATGTAATCGAAATGCTTAAAATAGCAGCTTCGTATGGCATTAAGCATCATTATCCTATCGTCACAGCTCCTGTTCAGAAAAGCATTCTGATTGAAGGAGGATACGGCTTTCAGGGCCATACTGAATTTTTTGCTGAACAAGCTAATGCGTTTACGGTGATGTTATTTGTTGTGAAGAAAACAGGAGTTAAAGTAGCATTAACTACTACACATTTACCTCTTCGCGATGTAGCCAGCGCCATTACTATTGAAACTCTAGCCCAAACGTTACGTACCTTAAACCAAGCGTTAATCACTATGTTTGGTATCAGCTCTCCCATTATTCTTGTTTGCGGACTAAATCCTCATGCAGGCGAAAACGGCCATCTTGGCAAAGAAGAAATCGAAATAATTACGCCAGCTTTAGAAGCTCTAAAAGCTGAAGGCCTGCAAGTCTTAGGACCTCTACCTGCTGAT
>CAZXFO010000276.1:0-6569 GCA_964639745.1 uncultured Coxiellaceae bacterium
TTACTCTTACATTAGCTTTATAGCGCTGCTCGTGGGCGGAATTAACCTAGGCATAATGGGAGTTTTAGGCATTAACCTTATCTATGCAATCTTTGGCGGAATTCTAGCTCGTTTAATCTTTCTAGCTATTGGAGCTGCCGCAGGTTATTTGATTTACTTATTAGTGATGGAAAAAAAGAAAGGCACTACTGTTTAATTTGAGAATTCGAGCCTTGAGTTTCAAGGCTCGATTGATTTAGTTTTCGCTTTGCTGCTTTTCTAGATAAGCTATCCACTCAGTTGTTTCTTTAGACTCAGGGTTAAGCTCTTGAGCTTTTTTAAAATTAGCCAAAGCCTCTTCATTTAATCCAATGTGGTGTTGGCATAAGGCAATATTGTAACGTAAGCTAAACTGTTCGCCGATAAAAGGCTGTGAAGCTTCGTAATACTCTAAAGCTTGTTCATAATTTTTAGTGGCATGAAAAAACACGCCAATTTCAAATAAAACGCACTCTGTACGAGGCATATGATAGAAATTATCAGCCAAGGATTTCATATTAGTTGATAATAGCTCAATAGTATCTGGATCTGCCTCATTTACTAAGCTAATTATGCGGTTCCTAATTTTAAGATACATATGCGGATCCCAGCGAGTTAAATGCATATGGGATGCAAGTGTATCAAGATCACATTCCTGGAAAGTGTCACTCACCCTTCGATGCAAAGTGAAGTAGTCGGCTGGGCTAAAACCTTCCAAATACTGATGTATGGCTTGGCTAGTATTAGGCATGTCTATTAAATTCATGCCCTTACAGAATACTGAAGTTTTAATTCCTTTGCGTGGGGTTTGAAGGAAATAGTCGCCACCCCAATTTTTAAAGAAATGTGCTAGTGCATGGAAATTGACCATCATCGAGAAGCTTCCATGGAATGATAATGAAGGGTGTCCATGGAAATCCAACGATTTTATTGTGCTATAACCTTTGTCACTCGAGATAATAAATAATTTAT
Organism: uncultured Coxiellaceae bacterium; assembly: GCA_964639745.1. Lineage (GTDB taxonomy): Bacteria > Pseudomonadota > Gammaproteobacteria > DSM-16500 > DSM-16500 > JABDGC01. The sequence continues at coordinate 991 of CAZXFO010000276.1, forward strand.
TATTAGATAATTTTGCTAGGAATTTAATAGCTTGAATAGACCCGATTGGAAATAAGAAACTTGATTGAGTTAATTCATTTTTATATTGCTCAAGTGCTTGGTTTAAAATTGGATCTTTATAGTAATCCGAGTTAATTTCTTTTAAATGATATACAGTCTCAATTTTTTCAAGATTAACGGGTCGGTTATCTTTCAAATTACCTGAATCTGTTTTTAAGCTAATTAATAATTCATATAATTTTTTATCATGAACAGTAAATGCATCATGAGAAACAGTATCGAATATATAATTTCCATAGACAATTAGAGGATTTTGTAATGTATTAGGATCAAGATGAATATGTTTATTTAGTAAAGTAATAGGTTTTTCTGCTTCCATATTATAGATAGCAAAATCAATAATTCCTTTTTCAATAAAAGGCATTAAAGCATGATGGGTTTCATAATATTTTATATTATTGTGTGTGACATCACTCATTACATAACAGATACGCACCTCATCCATCTTAAGCCTAACTAGCAACTCCATAATGGTTTTCAGCACAAAGTAGCTAAAACGGCCAGAACCAGTACCTAGTTCTAGAATGTAGAAAGGATGATCTTTTGCTTGCGGGTGCTGCTTAAGCCAATCTTGTATAAAACGGACGGTTACCTGTGCGTAAGAATGAGCAATAAAAGGATTGCTAGTAATGTAAAAGGGGACTTGATTGACCCAAGCATTAATACCTTCGGAGTCAAAGTAGTCACGCTGCATGCGCCATAAACTTGATTGGGATAAACGTTTATTTTCTTCTAAGAACACCTGGCTCACAATATAGTTCCCCATAGCGGTTTTTAAATTATACCTATTGTGAAGTAAATTCTTAGTTAGAGCAATTCAGATTGTTATCAAAAGTTTTGAGGTTTTAACTTACTAGTAAACTTCTAATGTTTTAACCCAACGGCCAGATCGCCATTCCCACTTAGTACAGGCGGTATTAATATATTGAGTACAAGCCCAATAACCTTCAATCCAGGCAACACCTTCATAAGTTATAGTCTTATTAGGAGTAGATTGATCATATTGGCAAATGCGATGTGTCGGGATCCAAGCGCCTTTATACCAACCCGCTTCAACAGTAAAACAATTAATATATCCCTTCGGTGTAGGAATAACTTCTTTTGCGGAAGGAGCAGGAGTCACAATTATCGGTTGTCCTTTAATTGTGCTTGCTGCAGGAGCTTCAGTAGTAGGATTGATATTGGCGATAGGTTCACTTCTGGCGTAGGTGGTTGAATTAAAAGCTAAAAAAAAGGCTGCAGAAATTAATAATACTTTGTAATTAGCCATAGGATTGACCCCCTTGATGAAGGCCTTATCATCATAGCATAACTTTATTGAGATAGGGCAACTAGGTCCTAGCTTCAATTTCAGTGTCTATGCTACTTAGGAATTTTAGGCGAGCAAAATATATAATCAGCCCTAAAACTAACCATACACCAAACCCTAACCAGGTAGTTTGAGATAGGCTGGCCATAAGGTACACACATAAAATGATACCCAAAGCCGGTACTAACGGGCTTAAAGGGGTTTTGAATGGTCGAGGCAAATCTGGTTTTGTATAGCGAAGTACAATAACGCTCCCACACACTGCAATAAATGCAGCTAAGGTTCCAATATTAACTAAGCTCGCAATTTCGCTGATGGGGAATAATCCAGCTATCACCGCCATAATAATAGCCATGGCCCAAATAAGTCGCCGAGGGGTTTGGCTTTTATCATGAATTTTGGCAAAAAAGTGAGGCATAAGATCATCTCGTGCCATTGCTAGGAATATACGAGTGCAGCCATAATACATCGCCAAGATAGCAGTGGTTAAACCAGCAATTGCTCCAACAGCGATTACTTCGGCTGAGAAGCGATGGCCAATAGATAATAATGCTGTAGCAACCGGAGATGTGCTATTGAGTTTAGGATAATAGACCATTCCTACTAAAACAGCAGCGACAATAATATAAATTGCAGTGCAAATGAATAAAGAAGCTAAAATGCCAATAGGCAAGTTACGTTGTGGATTGATAGTTTCTTCTGCAGCCGCAGCAACCGAGTCAAAGCCTATATAAGCAAAAAATATAAGGCCGGCGCCATTAACTATTCCGTGAAGTCCAAAAGGCAAGAAAGGGTGCCAATTGTCAGCATTAAAATAAAAAAGGCCAATACCAACGAATAATGCTATAACGAATAACTTTACCGATACAAAGATCGAATTAAAACGTGCGCTTTCTTTTACACCTAGGCCTAAAATTCCTGCCAGCAATAAGATAACGATGACAGCAGGTAAATTGATGATACCACCATCGAAAGGATCATTTACTAAAGATTGTGGAAGATCTACGCCAACAGCATGTAAAGCGCTTTGAACATATCCAGACCAGCCAATTGAAACAGTAGATACGTCCATCCCATATTCTAGTAAAAGGTCCCAACCTACTACCCATGCGAAGAACTGGCCAATGCCGGCATAGGCATAACTGTAAGCTCCTCCGCAACCACCGAAAGAAGAAGCTAGCTCGGCGTAAGCTAATGCTGCAAAGCTGCAGGCTAGACCTGCAAGTAAATAGGATAAAATAATGCCTGGCCCAGCTTGGGTGGCGGCTGCAACACCTGTCAAAACAAATATACCAGCACCGATAATAGAACCAATGCCGAGCATGGTTAAATCAGTTGCTGTTAGGCAACGACGCAGCGCAGAACTTTCATCATCGTGATGACTTATGGATTTAGTTTCAAATAACTTACTCAATGACGGTGCTCCTCACTATTTTCAACTTTCTTCATTTTAAAGAAGCGATAAGATTAAATAGGTCAATATTAAACCAATACGAGTATAAAATGTCAAATTTTACCTAAAAAGTGGATAATAAAGATAAAGCAATATAGTGGCTAGATGCTAGAAAGTAAATTGTTTTTAACGAGTTTTGCTTAGTATGCATTGAAGTAGAATACGCTTGATTATTGGTGATATTTCTCTCAGTATAGATATGTTTGTTATGGATTAATAAACGCAAAGGAAAATCGAGTGAGATTTAATTTTGCTCTAGGCGAAACAGCGGATATGTTGCGAGAAGCGATTTCTGATTTTGCTTCAAAAGAAATAGCGTCTTTAGCGTCAATTATCGATAAGCAAAACCACTTTCCAAATCATCTTTGGACTAAGCTAGGCCAGCTAGGTGTATTAGGGATCACTGTTGAAGAAGAGTACGGTGGCTCAGGGCTGGGTTATTTAGAGCATGTTATAGTTATGGAAGAAATTAGTCGAGCTTCAGCTTCCATTGGCTTAAGTTACGGTGCCCATTCTAATCTATGTCTTAATCAAATTCGTTTGAACGGCACTCATATACAAAAGATGCGTTATCTGCCAAAACTTTGTAGCGGAGAATGGATAGGTGCTTTAGCAATGAGTGAAACGGGTGCTGGCTCAGATGTCATGGGAATGAAGTTAAAAGCAGAAAAGAAAGCTGATAGATATGTTTTAAATGGTAGTAAAATGTGGATTACAAATGGTCCTGATGCTGATGTACTTGTGGTATATGCAAAAACGGACATGGCTGCCAAATCTCATGGTATAACGGCATTCATCATTGAAAAAAATTTCCCTGGTTTTAGTACAGCCCAAAAGCTTGATAAGTTGGGGATGCGCGGTTCTAACACTTGCGAGCTAGTTTTTGAAAATTGTGAAGTTCCTGAAGAAAACATTTTAGGGAAAATAAATGAAGGGGCTTCAGTCTTGATGAAGGGTTTAAATTACGAAAGGGTCATACTTGCTGGAGGCCCTGTCGGTATCATGCAAGCTTGTATGGATGTAGTGCTTCCATATTTACATCAACGTAAGCAATTTGATAAACCGATTGGCGAATTTGAATTAATGCAAGGCAAAATAGCTGATATGTACACACCATTAATGGCTGCGCGTTCTTACTTATATGCAGCAGCAAAAGCATGTGATCGAGGCGATATAACACGTAAAGATGCAGCGGCTGTAATTCTGTTTTCCTCAGAGAATGCTACCCAAGTAGCTCTGCAAGCCATCCAATGCTTAGGTGGTAATGGATATATTAATGAGTTTGCGGCAGGACGTTTGTTACGAGATGCTAAATTATATGAAATAGGGGCAGGAACATCAGAAATAAGGCGTATGTTAATTGGTCGTGAATTATTTAATGAGACAACTTAATTAATGGCTACTTATAAAAGTCAAATCAATCCACAAGAAAAAAATTTCCGAGCTAATTCTGCTGCCATGGAAGTTTTAGTTAATACCTTAAAAGAAAAAATCGCTATAGTTTATGAAGGTAATAGCAAGTTACAAGAAAGACATAAGCAGCAGCAGGGGAAATTATTGCCTCGCGAACGTTTAAAATTACTATTAGATGATAACTCAGAATTTCTGGAATTATCACCTCTTGCTGCTGATGAACTGTATGATACGCATCTGCCAGCCGCAGGCATAATTACTGGAATTGGGCGCGTTATGGGTATTCAGTGCATGATTATTATTAATGATGCTACTGTAAAAGGCGGAACGTATTATCCCTTAACAGTAAAAAAACACTTACGGGCTCAAAAAATTGCTGCAGAATGTCATTTACCTTGTATTTATTTAGTAGATTCTGGTGGAGCTTTTTTACCTTTGCAAGATGAAGTATTTCCTGACGAAGACCATTTTGGACGGATTTTTTATAATCAAGCGACAATGTCGAGTAAAGGCATACCACAAATAGCTGTAGTAATGGGATCTTGTACTGCGGGAGGTGCTTACATACCAGCTATGGCAGATGAAGCTATTATGGTTAAAAATCAAGCTACTATCTTTTTAGCAGGTCCACCATTAGTCAAAGCTGCTACTGGTGAAACTGTAACAGCTGAAATTCTTGGTGGTGCTGAAACGCATTGCCGTATTTCAGGTGTTGCGGATTATTATGCCGAAAATGATGAACAAGCATTACAATTTGCCCGAAGAGCAATTGCTAACTTAAATTATTCAAATCGAAATTTACTTATCAAAGACAATGAGCCTATTTTTAACCCCAAAGAATTATATGGGATTATTCCTGCTGATCCTCGCTTTCCATTTGATATAAGAGAAATCATAGCAAGAATAGTTGATGAATCACGCTTAGATGAATTCAAAGCTTTATACGGTAAAACGCTAGTGTGCTGTTTTGCAAAAATATATGGTATTACTGTCGGTATCGTTGCTAATAATGGCGTTTTATTTTCTGAATCTGCACTTAAAGGAACTCATTTTGTTGAGTTATGCTGCCAGCGAAATATACCATTAATTTTCTTACAAAATATTACAGGTTTCATGGTAGGCAGTAAATATGAATCAGAAGGAATTGCTAAACATGGGGCCAAAATGGTTAATGCCGTAGCATGTGCTCAAGTGCCAAAATTAACTGTTATTATAGGCGGCAGCTATGGCGCGGGCAACTACGCGATGTGCGGCCGTGCTTTTGATCCACGCTTCATATGGATGTGGCCTAATGCGCGGATAGCAGTTATGGGAGGCGAGCAAGCTGCTAATGTGTTAGCTCAA
>CAZXFO010000277.1:0-7507 GCA_964639745.1 uncultured Coxiellaceae bacterium
ATTTCTAGTCGATAACAATGCAGCTATCTTGGTTCAACAGCGTGATTTAACTGAAGATAGATTAACCGATATTTTGAAAGACTTATTTGAAAGCCCTGAGAAGCGCTTAGCTATGGCTAATGCTGCTTACGAGTTGCGCCGGATTGATGTTTCAGAAAATATTTATCAAATTTGTTTAAGTATATAGCCGGTATCTCCCATGTTGGAAAATAAACTTAGTGCTTTTCTGCAGTCTTATGGCTTTGACCGTACCTATTGGATCGCCTATAGCGGGGGCCTCGATTCGCGCGTCTTATTGCATTGCTGTAATGAAATTAGAAAAACCCAACCTTTTAAGTTTAAAGCAATTCATATCCATCATGGTATTAGCTCGAATGCAGATGACTGGCTGGCTCATTGCTCGAGTGTTTGTGGTGAATATGACATGGAGTTGTTTCATTTTAAAGTGGATGCCAGGCCTGAAGCAGGAGAGAGTTTAGAAGAACGTGCGCGTATCAAGCGCTATGAAAAATTTATCACTGTTTTGCACCCTCGAGATATTCTCTTGACCGCTCAACATCAAGATGACCAGGCGGAAACATTCTTTTTGCAGTTATTACGTGGGGCAGGGCCTAAGGGTTTAAGCGCTATGCCTAAAGTTAAAACGTTAGGCCCTGGGCTACAGGCGAGGCCTTTTTTAGATGTCACATGTGAAGAGTTAAAATCATATGCCTTGCAGCATCAATTAACCTGGGTTGAAGATGAGTCAAACGTTGACTCTCACTATCCGCGTAATTTTATCCGTCATGAGGTTTTGCCATTATTAAAAAAACGCTGGCCAGCTGTTACGTCACTGTTTGCCCGCGCTGCAGAAAATTGTGCGGAGACCGAAAGGCTTCTGGTCGGGTTCGGTGAAACAGATTTAAGAAGAGCAAAAGGGTCTAAAACCGGCACGCTATCAGTTAAAGCATTACTTGAACTAAATACTGAAAAGCAACGTTTAATATTAAGAATGTGGCTAGAGCAGCAGGGAGTGATTTTACCCAATGCAGCCAAGCTTTACCAAATTCAGTCAAATGCGCTAACCGCAAAGCAAGATCGCTCACCTTGCATTCGCTGGCGCAATATAGAAGTGCGACGCTATCAGGATGATCTTTACGTGATGAAGGCTTTGCCCGCTCATAATAGCCAAAAGACGTTTAAGTGGGACGGTATTAGCCCAATAAGCGTTCCCGAGTTCGGTCAGATAGAGGCGCTTCCGGTGGAATTACGTCAGGGTGAAATCGAGATAAGATTTCGCCAAGGTGGAGAAATTTTTCGGCTGCCCAACGGCCAACATCATGAATTAAGAAAATTCTTCCAAGAAAAAAGAATCCCTCCTTGGGAGCGAGACAGGCTGCCTTTGATTTTTGCTGATGGGGAGCTGGTTTTGATTCCTGGCCTATTGGTGGTCAAAAAATAGTCCTGGCTGGGTTCTATTTGCGATTTTATTGCTATTTTGCTAACCTTTCCCATTACCTGAGAGCACTGAAAAAATGACTAAATATGTTTTTATCACAGGTGGCGTGGTTTCTTCCTTAGGGAAGGGTGTAGCAGCCGCCTCTCTTGGCGCGATCTTAGAAGCGCGCGGACTCAAAGTCACCCTCTTAAAACTGGATCCTTACATGAATGTTGATCCAGGCACCATGAATCCTTATCAGCACGGCGAAGTTTTTGTCACTGAAGATGGCGGTGAGACCGACCTTGATCTAGGGCATTACGAGCGTTTCGTTCGTATTAAAACGACTAAATCAAATAATTTCACCAGTGGGCGCGTTTATGCCAATGTCATTCAAAAAGAGCGTCGTGGCGATTACTTGGGTGGAACTGTTCAAGTTATTCCGCATATCACCGATGAAATTAAACGTTGCATAGTCGCTGCATCAGATAGTGCTGATGTTGCTTTAGTCGAAATCGGTGGAACCGTGGGTGATATTGAGTCACTACCGTTTCTTGAGGCTATTCGTCAAATGCGAATAGAAGTGGGTCGCCATAATGCTATCTTTATTCATTTAACTCTAATCCCCTATATTGCAACCGCAGGTGAAATTAAAACCAAACCAACACAGCATTCTGTAAAAGAATTACGTTCTATTGGTATTCAGCCTGATATTCTGTTGTGCCGTTGTAGCCAACCGTTACCAGAAGGCACACGCTCAAAGATTGCATTATTTACTAACGTCGAAGAAAGAGCTGTTATTCCTCTTTTAGATGTTGATTTTATTTACCAGCTTCCCTTAGAGCTTCACGAACAAAATCTGGATGCTATTGTAGAAGAAATGCTAGCTATCAAGCCGCAACCGGCTGATTTGGGTGAGTGGGAGAAGGTGGTATTTGCTTTTAGAAACCCACAAGCAGAAGTCACTATCGGTATGGTAGGAAAATATATTGAGTTAACCGATTCCTATAAATCGCTATCAGAAGCTTTGGTCCATGCGGGAGTTCAAACCCGTACCAAGGTAAATATTCAATATATTGATGCCGAAGATTTAGAAAAACAAGGCGTTGGATTACTGAAAGGGGTTTCTGGAGTTTTAATTCCTGGTGGATTTGGTAAGCGTGGCATAGAAGGCAAGGTGATGGCAGCACAATATGCGCGTGAGAATAAAGTCCCTTATTTAGGAATTTGCTTAGGTATGCAAATTGCTGTTATTGAATATGCGCGTCATAAAGCAGGTATGACAAAGGCTAACAGTACCGAATTTGATTCTACAACTCCTTATCCTGTTGTTGCTATGGTTTCTGAGTGGACAAATGCTGAAGGTGGCAAAGAAAAGCGTGATGAAAAATCAGATAAGGGCGGTACCATGCGTTTAGGTGGTCAGCCTTGTCGCTTGGAGCCCAATTCTTTAGTCCGTCAGGTATATGGTAAAGACGTTATTATTGAGCGTCATCGCCATCGCTATGAAGTAAACAATTTTCTGCTACCAGCGCTACAAAATGGCGAACTAAAAATTACCGGTATTTCAACCCATGAAAATTTAGTCGAAATGATTGAGATGGCAGATCATCCTTGGTTTATCGGCTGCCAGTTCCATCCTGAATTCACATCGACACCACGGGATGGTCATCCTTTATTTAGTGGTTTTATAGAAGCAGCCAAAGCTTATGAGGAAAAGCGTCATGCAGTCTCAGCTTAATATGCATAATCTGAAAGTAAATATCGGCTTAGAATATCCTTTTTTCTTGCTGGCCGGACCTTGTGTCATTGAAAGCGAGCAATTAGCTCTCGATACTGCTGGCCAATTAAAAGAGATTACAAAGAAGTTAGGAATTCCTTTTATTTACAAGTCTTCGTTTGATAAAGCTAATCGTACTTCAGCGAATAGCTTTCGTGGACCTGGCATTGATGAAGGATTAAAAATATTACAAAAAGTGAAAGATCAAATTGGTGTGCCTGTTGTAACCGATGTGCATGAGGATACTCCGCTTGATGTGGTATCTAAAGTGGTAGATATATTACAAACGCCAGCATTTTTATGTCGTCAAACTAATTTTATTCAACGAGTAGCCCAACAAGGCTTACCAGTGAATATTAAAAAAGGTCAATTTTTGTCGCCCTGGGAAATGAAGTATGTCGTTGAAAAAGCTAAAGCGACTAATAATCCACATATTATGGTGTGCGAGCGTGGAGTTTCCTTTGGATATAACAATTTAGTTTCCGATATGCGTTCATTGGCAATATTGCGCGAAACCAATTGCCCAGTGGTATTTGATGCGACTCATTCCGTCCAACAACCTGGTGGTTTGCCGGGGCAAACGGGTGGTGATCGGCGCTTTGTGCCAGTTTTGGCGCGTGCAGCAGTTGCTGCTGGTGTTGCTGGTCTTTTTATGGAAACCCATCCTAATCCCGATAAAGCACTTTCAGATGGCCCCAATATGTGGCCACTCGGTAAGATGGAAAGCCTCTTGACTATGTTGAAAGAGATTGATGAGGCAGTGAAGAAGCAAGCTTTCTTAGAGTCGGCTTACTAATTTGCTTAAAATTAATGCTTAAAATAAAGCCTCATGATGAGGCTTTATTTTTTCATCCATGATTAAGATCCTATGATACTTTTAAAAGCACCACGAAACCTTCCAGCCCGAAATATCGAGCATCAAAGATCTCTCTAGGATTTAGGGTTAAACACGCATAGCGTGTATAAACCTATTTAATTAAGCACTAAGCAAATGCATCTTAGCTTTAAATACCCTTAATGAACATTTAAGGTTTTTGAGGTATACTGTATAAACTTTATGGGGCTTAATAACCATGCGTTCCAGTCAGCCAGAGTTATCAAATAAAGAAAAAACTCCTATTCATCAAGCGCTACGTACCTGCATTGCAGATCTTGAACGAATAGTAATAGACCACGCTGGCAAGAGTTATAAAGACTTGGTTAATATTATTAATGAAGTCTTTTCTTTCAACGACCGTTCACATGAAGAAGAAAAAACTCAAGCTTATTTTGACCGCTCTGAAATCGAAACACTACTAATAAAACCAAAACAATTATTATACATTTTATTCAATCCAGATTTTCAATCATTTGAGAAGCTAGGTCTTATCAATAACCCGCTCTATACTGATAAAGGGCATCAAATAACAGAGGATGAGTTCAATAAAAAAATACCTATCATCAAACAATTTATAATAGAAAGAATAGAAAAAATTGTTGATCAAAATAAAAATTTATCGGGATTAAAGCTAGATCTGCAGTTTTTGAATCCAAAAAGCAATAATAACAGCCCAATGACTAACTATTAAAGCCAGGAAGTTTTATTGTAGAAACTTCTTCAGTTTTATTCTCTAAGTCATTTTCATCTCTGAGTTCCATGGCATTGGCTCTTGTTATAGCATTACGCAGCCAGCTATGGTTAGCATAAAGTTCATTTTCGTTAAGAACCTTAATGCCATCAAATACACATATTGGGGCTTCAGGGTTCTCGTGATAGCGTACTAAATTGCCGCAGTATTTAATCATAGATGTTTCGTCATTTGTGCTATATCCTTTATCTTCAAAATCGAACATGATACCGCCTCCACAATATGTTGTGCCATCTCTTAAAACAACCATATCAACTGAAGAATTTTCTCTTGGCCTTGCTAGGATTTTTTCTTTTGCGTTGTTAGGAGATGCAATGCTTTTAACTTGAGAAATGACTTCTTTAAAATGTCCTTCAACGACATCATCATAAATGAGCTCTATTGTTGAAATCGATGAGGGTAATTTACTGATCCACCCTGGTAAACCGTGATTATTATCTAATAAGTTGGTCATTGTATCTGCATGGCAAAAATATATAGATTTATCATCTTCACTTTTAGCTATTGCGACTATGCCAGAACAGGTATTAAGCCCTAGTGTATATAGGCCTTTTATATTGTTGGGCGTATCGATATTTAAAATTCCATAACATTTTTGTGGTATATAAATTAATTCACCCGTTTCTTCTGCCGGGCGAGTTTTTGTATCTTGTTGATTTAGAGCTAGCATTAATGGCTGAAGAGGAGCTTTGTAAGTTTTTTATAGGATGTGAGCTAGACATAAATTCTCTTTAGTCGGCGATGATATATTATTAATTTAATTAATTTAATTATAGCTTGCATTGATAAATTGCCATTTCTATACTAATTTTAAAAACTTACATAAAATTAGCATCTTATGTTCAGGTAATTAATAATCATATACATCTATGCTTCTATATGGTTTATTGAATATACCTTTAGCCTATAGGAAACAATATGTAACCATTAGGTAAGATGGAAAGCCTCTTGACTATGTTGAAAGAGATTGATGAGGCAGTGAAGAAGCAAGCTTTCTTAGAGTCGGCTATATAAGAAACTACTGCGATATAAGTAATCCATAGGTCATATACTTTTAGCTTAGGTTATCGAGCTAGATAGAAAGAAATAGCTAGTTCCATAAATGCTAAAATGGGTTAATTAACCAACACTATAGTGATTTTATGCATCATAAAATAATTGAAGTATGCGATTTATTGGAAATAAATAATCTGTCAATTCTAAGTATGGATGGTCAAAGCACGATTACTATCAGCCAAGAGCACCATATCGAATCTATATTTTATTATTTGGATTTAGCAGGTTATTTAAATACTTACCAGCTTGATAAAGCCATAAATTATCTTTCTTCTGAAAAAGCTTTTTCTGTAAGTAATGAACAAGTTAAAGCTGATCTTAAGCATGCATATTTAATAGCAAGACAATCTGGCAAGTTCGAAGCGCTAAGTTTTTGTGAACATATTGCTAACCTTAACTATTTAACAGTTTCAGATATAATCGATTTAATTACTTTTTTACAGCAAACAGCGTTTGACCGACAGTTTGGCGAAGAACGTGACAGATTGCAGGTGAAACCTTGGATGGAGGAGAAATCTGATGGGTTTATTAAACTTGCGAATGTAATGGGTGTTATTTCACCATTACTCCCAAGTTTCCAACATTATTGCGGAGTTGGAATAATGGGAGCATCGTCAGTTCGAGTATGTGAACGTATTAATTACTTTTGTGAGTTAAATAAAAAGTCGACTGAAAAGAGCTTATCTTTTAATTCAATATGGATGCTCACAGGTAATAGAGAATTATCTAAAGGATTAGACGATCCTATTACGGTTGATGCTGTTGCGAAATTTTATAATAAACAACTTCAGTATGTTGAAAAAAATGTTGGAAAAGATACACGTGAATTTGCGGACGGTATTACGGAAACAATGATGGTTAAATATCTTATTCAAAGTAAATTTCCATCTGATCAAATAGCAATGCTAGATAGCGATACTCAACGAGAGCACTGGCGAGCAACCACACAACAATCAGCAGTTGATATAGCTCGGCATATTCTAGATGATTTTGAAAAAAAACAACTCCACCTCAGTTCTAATAATACATATTATTTTATGATTATTGCGGAACAGCCTTATGTTGTCCGTATGGCAAGACAAGTGCAACGAGCCTTTAATGCCGAATTAAAAAAACGTAATTATACTTTTAAAATTCATGTAGAAGGTTGCGGTCCTGCTGTTACGACCTATCATTTAGATACACTCACTAGGCTCAATTCTGAGCTTGCTGCATTAGCAGCGGAAAGATTTAATGATGCAAGAATAAAATTAAATAAACATAATATTTATCTCCGAGACCCGAAAATTATTTTATTTTCTTCGCGAGATGAATTTTATCTACAGAAGAAAAGCAAAAAGCAATTAATTGAGGAGATAACCCCTTTTTTAAGATTATCAATATTCTTTAACTCAAATAATGAATTAAAAACTTTAATTGAACTTGAAGAACCGCCTAATTGTGTTGATAAGCCAAATAATGATGAGAAACATTGTAGGGCTTAAAAATTATGCACTCCAAATCAGCTAGAGTTATTTAGTAAAGAGAAACTCCAATTTATCATATAATTTCAACTAGATCTGTATATTGCTGTAATATTTATCTTTTATTCAAAGTCATCTAAAATCTCTTTTGGTAAAGGGGCAT
>CAZXFO010000278.1:0-7030 GCA_964639745.1 uncultured Coxiellaceae bacterium
GAAATCGACAAAGAACTAAGAAAAATTGAAAAAAAACGAAAACAAGAGCAGAAGTCTCTTGAATCGAATGACAGCCATCAGTCTAATATTAATAACAGCAGCACTCTGTTCACTAGTAAAAAAGCGAAAACAGCTGATTCATCAAGCAACAACGATTACTTATATAACGGGGACGATGAAACCATAGCCTCGCACGAACATGAGTCAAAAGAGCCCCCGCCCAGCCCTACAAAATAAGCCTCTGCGTCATCACAAGGCCGTGAAGAACGCGGCACTCTGTCATCCTAAACGCAGTGAAGGATCTCTACAGACTTTATCAGCACCAAGTCAGATCCTTCGCTACGCTCAGAATGACAAGGTGACTGGGGGTGACAGTGCTCCTAGGTCAGAATGACAAAAGACTGTAATCGTAACGATCTAGGCTTTCTTATGGTAAAATCAGCCACATTAATATAGCCACGGTGCCAAATGAGATACGAGCCGACTGAAGAACTCACACAACTATTACATCATTTTGATACCCGCTATCAAGAAGAAAAACTGCCTTTCACAAAGGAAGACATTACTCCTCCCTTACGATTACTAGTCAATAGCATCTCCAAACTAGCCATTAAAGGTTTCAGTATAAGTAAGAATAACATCTATGGCGAAGATTTTAGCGGTTTAGAAACGATAATTTGTAAAATCAGAACCCATCAAGATATTAATTATCCAATTCATCTAAGAATAATTGATCTTTATAATTTTATTGAACGTCGTTTTGATGGCAAGCCACTTTCTTTCTCATTGGAAGAAATTTTTGCTATCAATACTATTTATGCTCTAGAACATAAGCAACGCCAATTTTACGTAGAAAACTTTAATGACAAATTCCAAATCTTAGATGAGCCCAGTAAAACAAAATATATAGAAATGTTTTCTCAGCTTACCAATATACATCTTAATGATTTAGAGCAGAGATTTTATAAATTGAGACAAGAAGGGGCACCCTATCGCCAACAAAAATACGAAGAATTAAGGCAAAGCATGCAACTTGCAGTGTCTAACAAACGCCTGCGTGACAAAGAAATAAGGAAACTTGAAAAAAAGCGTAAGCATGAGCAGAAGTCTCTTGAATCAAATGATAGCAATCAGTCTAATACAAACAACAACAGCACCCTGTTTACTAGCAAAAAAGCGAAAACAACTGACTCCTCAAAAAACAATGATTATTTATATAACGGGGACGATGAAACCATAGCCTCGCACGAACACGAATCAAAAGAACCCCCATCCAGCCCTAAAAAATAACCCCCTGCGTCACCACAAGGCTGTAAAAAACGTGTACTTAGCACTCTTTCATCCTAAACGCAGTGAAGGATCTCTAAAGGCTTTATCAGCACCAAGTCAGATCCTTCCCCCTGCCTACGTAGGGGTCAGGATGACACTGAGCTTCACCCAGGATGACACGGCCCAGGCTTACATCTCATAGCGGTTGCATTTAGCGCTGTCTCCCCGCAAAATTCTCGTCCACTCATCAAAACAAACAATGAAGCAGACGCATATTATCGTCATTCAGAGTCCCCAAAGCGGACGTGGAATCCAGATCTTAGAGGGCTGCTATACCATCAGGGTGCCAGCAAGATTGGGTCGCAAATGCAACACAAGCACTCAAATAGCTTTTACCTATATGATTACCTCTGAAAGCTAAGGCGTCGAATTTCATTATCTGTATCCTTCTCTTCTCTATGCTTGACTTGTGAGTTACACCATTTGGAATACAGAACTAGAGCAATGAATCCCGTAATAACTGCCGCTGCAGTTTTTTCATGATTGATAGTATAACTATCGGCTATCCAGCCTATAGTAGAACCTATGAAAAATACGATAGGCACCATTCTAAGATCGAATTCAGATGACAATAACGTATCTGCAGAATTATAAATGTGCTTGTCATTCACAGAACGATAAGGAAGATTAGATATTTTTCTATTACCAACAAAAAGCATTTTTCCAGAAACTAAAGTGGCTTCTGATGGTTTAATAGATATTTCGTTGTTGACAGCCTTAGGCTGGACCTCGCATTCTACCTGGAGGAGAGGTGGTGATAAGAATTGTCGATAACCATTAATAAAATCAAATTCAGCTTTATTTTCAATATATGCAATTGCATCGCTTTCATTATCAAAAAGTAAGATAGATTTGCTTTCCTTAAAGGCATTGATAATTTGAGGCATATCTATTCTCATAACCTTCGTGGAAGCAAAGATTCCCTGTCTATATGGATTTGAAGATTGATCTATCGTGGGAATTGCGTTGCATGGAACAGCGTAGTATCGCATTTCTTAGCTACCTTTAGTTAGTGTCTTTAATATTTTTCAACGCCGGCCGCAGTGCCGACTAGCACAATGTCTGCTGTGCGATGAGCAAAAATGCCGTTTTCAACAACTCCCGGAATTAAATTGATTTTCTGCTCAAGTTCAACAGGATCCATAATTGATAAATTAAAAACATCTAAAATCATATGGCCATTGTCAGTCATAAATCCCTCGCGATAAACAGGATCGCCGCCTAGCTTAACTAGCTGGCGCGCAGCATAGCTTCTCGACATAGGAATCACTTCAACTGGAACAGGAAAAGTACCTAACAAATCTACGCGCTTGGTTTGATCAACAATACAGATAAATTTTTCTGAAGCAGAAGCGATAATCTTTTCACGCGTCAAAGCGCCACCACCACCTTTGATCATTCTTTTATAAGGATCTACCTCGTCAGCACCATCAACATACAAAGGCAAATGATGCACCGAATTAAGATCGATTAATGGGATAGACAATGCCTTAATTTTCTGTGCAGTAGATTCAGAGCTTGCCACTACCCCTTCAATTCTGCCCTTAAAGGCACTTAAGCCTTCAATGAAATAATCAACAGTTGAACCAGTTCCAACACCTATAATCATGTCATCTTTTACATATTCTAAAGCAGCTCTCGCTGCAGCCTGCTTCATTGCAACAAGTTCTTTTTCCATATACTGTTTACGACCTATTAAGTCTTTATATTTTTTGATGGCTTTTTCAGCCATCTCTTTCATTTTTTCTGTCGCGAGCTTGAAGGTTTCATTTTTCATATCACACTCCCTGTGTTAATGGAAAAGCCTACAAAATATAACCTGCTAAATCTTCGTCTTTAACTAATGCACCCAAGCGAGTATCAACATATTTCGCATCTATTTTAGTTTCGGTCGCTTCTCCTGAAGCAAATGAAATTTCTTCTAATAATTTTTCAATTAGCGTATGCAAGCGGCGAGCACCAATGTTTTCTACGCGCTCATTGATATGCCAAGCAATCTCAGCAATACGGCGCACACCATCTGGCTGAAACTGCAATGATACGCCTTCTGTACCCATTAAAGCCGTGTATTGTTCAGTTAAAGATGATTCTGGCTCTGTTAAAATCTTCACGAAATCATCTGTTAAAAGTGATTTCAATTCCACACGAATGGGCAAGCGACCCTGCAATTCTGGAATCAAATCAGATGGCTTAGAATAATGAAAAGCACCTGAAGCAATAAATAAAATATGATCAGTACGCACCATGCCATACTTAGTTGAAACTGTAGATCCTTCTATTAGAGGCAGCAAATCACGTTGCACACCCTCGCGCGAAACATCAGCGCCGGTATTTTCACTACGACGAGTAATTTTGTCGATTTCATCGATAAAAACAATGCCATTTTGCTCTACACTTTCAACAGCCAAAGTTTTCAACTTTTCATCATCAATTAATTTAGCTGCTTCTTCTTCGCGTAAAATGCGCTTAGCTTCACTTACTTTCAATTTACGCATTTTTTTACGATCAGAGGATAAATTCTGGAACATACTTTGTAACTGATTGGTCATTTCTTCCATGCCAGGTGGCGCCATAATTTCGACACCATAAGGAGCAGCAGCTACTTCTAATTCAATTTCTTTATCTTCTAAACTCCCTTCCCGTAATTTATTACGGAACAACTGCCGAGTATTAGAATCTGCTGGGGGCTCATGCGGTTCGCCAACAAAACCACGAGGTTGTGGCAATAAAGCATTAAGAATACGCTCTTCCATTGCATCTTCAGCTAGTGACTGAACTTTTTCAATTTCACGCTCACGCATCATCTTGAAAGCCATATCAACTAAATCGCGGATGATCGATTCAACATCTCGACCTACATAACCTACCTCAGTAAACTTAGTAGCTTCGACTTTGATAAAAGGTGCGTCTGCTAATTTTGCTAGTCGCCTTGCTATTTCAGTTTTACCAACCCCTGTCGGGCCAATCATTAAAATGTTTTTAGGCATGATTTCATCGCGCAAAGGACGAGGCAGCTGCATACGGCGCCAACGGTTACGAAGCGCGATAGCTACCGCACGTTTTGCATCTGCTTGACCAATGATATGCTTATCTAACTCATTAACTATTTCTTTAGGGATCATGACCATAGGAACTCTCTTAATAGCTCAATGTCTCGACAGTGAATTTTTGGTTGGTATAAACGCAAATAGAAGCTGCTATAGCCAGCGATTTCTCTACGATAGCTTTAGCATCTAACTCAGTGTTTTCAAGCAAAGCTTGTGCAGCAGATTTAGCATATGGGCTTCCCGACCCAATAGCCATAATGCCGTTTTCGGGCTCAATCACATCACCATTGCCAGTAATAATCAAAGAAGATTTAGTATCAGCAACCGCTAACATGGCTTCTAACTTACGCAGGATGCGGTCAGAACGCCAGTCTTTAGCCAACTCGACAGCGGCACGCAATAAATTACCTTGATAAGTTTCAAGCTTAGATTCAAAGCGCTCAAATAAGGTAAACGCATCAGCTGTGCCACCAGCAAAACCAGCAATCACTTGATTATTATAAAGACGTCGAACTTTGCGGGCATTGGCTTTTAAGATAGTGTGGCCCATAGTCACTTGACCATCGCCACCCACAACAACTGTGCCATTTCGTCGCACAGAGAGAATCGTAGTACCATGTAATTCCACAAAAACTCCAAATATTAAAACAATATTAGATATATGGGGTCACTCTACGCACATCACAAGTAATGCCCCGCTCCATGAACTTCTTCTTAGCTAGCTTAAGCTGATCGGGATTACGGTAAGGTCCTTGTTGCAGTCGATAAACAATCTCGTTACCTTCACGCGCTTTAACCACATCAACCTTTAGCCCCGCAGAAGCTAAAGCGTTACGGTAGCGGTTAGCAGATTCTACACTATGGAAAATTGCTACCTGCAAAATATAAGGAGGCGCTTCGACAGCTGGCTTTTCTACTTCAACGCTTTTTTCGACAACAGGAGCTATTTTCACAGCCGGCGTTGCAGGAGCCGCCGCCGCAGTAACTGGCTCAATAGCAGGTAACTCTTTTTCCCGCTTATCTTCTTTGTCAGCAACTGGGACTACTGGCGCCTCGAGCCGGGTTTTAGGTAACTCATCATAAAAATCAAAATGCAGCGGCTTCTCAACTTCAGTAGTTGTTATAATTTTTTTGGCAGCCATTTTTAGTTTATTTCGATGAAATATACTGGGAAAAATACTGGAAACTTTAGTTACAGTTTCATTTTTTAAATTGGCCACATTAATATTCGATTGATGATAAAAGTACCAAGCGCCATAGCTTACAAAAATTCCAGCTGTAATTAACACGGACAATAATGGCAGCTTGCTTTGTTGTTGTTTTTTTCTTTTATAATTCGCGTAATCTCTAGTCATTACATACTTTCCGGTGTTGATACCCCTAACAAACCTAAACCATTTGCCAACACTTGTTTGGTTGCAGCAGCTAAAACCAAACGTGCTTGGCGTAATTTTTCATCTTCCACCAAAAATTGGCAGGAGTTGTAATATGAATGGAACTCATTGGCCAAATCTCGTGTGTATGCAGTAAGATAATAAGGCTCACAATGTTTCGCTGCCGTTTCAATGACTTCTGGATAACGTGACAAAGCGCTAATGAGCTGAACTTCATGTTCTTCCATTAAAAGCCCTATGTTTGCTAACCCTTCAGTCTGATTGTAGACCATACTACGTTCAGCAAGCTGGCGAAACACGCTGCAAATCCGTGCATGAGCATATTGCACATAGTATACAGGATTATCGCTGGATTGTGACTTAGCAAGATTTAAATCAAAATCAATGTGTTGCTCGTATTTACGAGTGACATAAAAAAAGCGCGCCACATCGTTGCCCACTTCATGACGCAGCTCCCGCAAAGGTACAAAAGAACCGCCTCGAGTAGACATTTGCACCTGCTGACCATCTCGATACAGCGTCACAAACTGCACGATTAAATTTTGTAAGCGATTAGGGTCAATTCCCAAAGCTTCGATAGCCGCGCGCATACGTGGTACATAGCCGTGATGGTCTGCACCGAAAATACCTATAGCACGATTAAAACCTCGTTCAAACTTTGTTAAATGGTAGGCAATATCATTTGCAAAATACGTTCTAACACCATTTGCTCGAACTAATACGCGATCTTTTTCATCGTTAAAATCGGTGGAGCGGAACCATAACGCACCATCACGCTCATAAACAAAACCACCCTCTCGTAGTTTTTCGATAGTACGGTCAACCACATCGGTAGTTGTTAATTCACTTTCAGCATACCAGCGGTCATAGGTCACACCAAACTCTTCAAGATCGTCACGCATATCATCAACTAATAACTTCAATGCAAAATCAAATATATCTTTATAGCGGTGCTTTAGCAGAGATTTTGCACGCTCAATAAGTGCATCAATATAAATTTCTTTATCACCGCCATCTACTGCATCTGCAGGCAGTCCGCCAAAAATTTCCTGTGACGGAAAGCAAAATTCACTATAACTTTGGCTAGCGCCCCACTTATCTTTGAATTTTCGTGCAACTTCGATAACGTACTCACCTTGATAACCATTAGCAGGAAATATAATTTTCTCACCACATAACTCTAAATAGCGCAACCAGACACTAACTGCCACAATGTCCATTTGCCGGCCAGCATCGTTGACGTAATATTCTCGATACACT
>CAZXFO010000279.1:0-8224 GCA_964639745.1 uncultured Coxiellaceae bacterium
AGCGAAGCGCCCATTCATTGATGCCGAAAAGTTTCATAGCACTGGCTTGTAGCCAGTAGTACATAATAGGTTTATCTAAAAAGACTACTCCATTTAATCGTGGGGTGATAAAGTCACCTGTCGCTAGCATTTCACGGGCAACTTCTGAATATCGTCCTTCATCGGGAGTGAAAAGTGGATAAGAGCCTAGCTTAAAAAAGTAAACGATGGCGATTAAGCCGCTGATGATCAGAATGTCCCAAAACCAGGAAGCAACGGCTGCTCGGGTCGGCGACGAAACCAATATGTTTGAATCTTTTAATTCTTCTTGTGTGAAATGAGCCATTATCTTATGCTTTTGTCAATGAAACGTATCATTCTTTGCGCCGACGATTATGGATTAAATGCCTCTGTTTCACAAGGCATTATCGAATTATTACGTCATGGCCGTTTATCAGCAGTAAGCTGTATGACCACTTCTCCCCACTGGTCTTTATATTCTTCTTTATTAAAACCCCTCAGAGACAAGGGTGATGTCGGTTTGCACTTTAATTTGACAGAGGGTAAACCCCTTTCACCTGAATACATTAAACGTTATGGTAACCAGTTTTTTTCTCTTAGCCAGCTTATCCTTCGTTCTTACTTTCACCTACTTGATGGAGACGTTATCGAGCGGGAGTGCGAAGCCCAGCTGAATCGATTCGTCGAAGAATTGGGTTTTTTGCCAGATTTTATAGATGGGCACCAGCATATCCACCAGTTGCCTGTTATTCGCAAGAGAGTGGTAGCTGTGCATCAGCGCTATCTTAAAAATAAGAACGCCTATATCCGCTCAGTATATAAAAAGACGGCCGCATTCAGTGTTAGCAACCAAATTAAACAATTAATCATACACTTATGCGGCGCGCGTGGGCTGTATAAATTGCTCAAACGCTATAATATCGCTCATAATAGTACGTTTAGCGGCATATATTTGTTTCCATATTCCATTGAATATAAAAGCTTTTTTCCGCGTTATCTTGAGAGTGCCCACGATTTAGGGCTTATTATGTGCCACCCGGGGCTGCTAAATAATGAATTGGAGCCAGATGCTATTCAGGAAGCTCGATTTAATGAATATAGTTATCTCGCCAGCAAGCAATTTGTTGAAGATTGTGAAGAAAAAGGAGTCAGCTTGGTAAAAGGGGTCGACTCTTTATACTTTTCAGGTACAATGTGAATGCACCGCGTCTAATCCACCGGTGTATTTTTTGTATAATTGTTTAGAAGGTAATTTTTTATGTCAGCAGTTGCAACTCGTGAAAGTGGAATCGTCAAATGGTTCAATAACAGCAAAGGTTATGGTTTTATCCAACGTGATCAAGGCGGTGATGTATTTGTTCACTACCGTGCTATCCGTGGCGATGGCTACCGTTCTCTAGAAGAAGGCCAACGCGTAGAATTCTCTGTCACCACTGGCAAGAAAGGTCTGCAAGCCGAAGACGTTACATTGGTCGACTAGATCTAATTTCATCAAAACTCTTGCGCTGGTTTTTAGCCAGCGCGTTGAGTTACTCCCAGTTTTTCAATGAGGTTTTCCTTTGGCTAAGTCCTCTGCTATTGAGAAGAAGTTACTGCATTACACTGGAAAAGCTATTGCCGATTACAATATGATCCAGGCTGGCGATAGAATCATGGTTTGCCTTTCTGGCGGTAAAGATTCTTATTCCATGTTGAAAATTCTTACTCTTTTGCAGAAAAGAGCCGACTTAGATTTTGAAATTTTTGCTTTTACCTTAGATCAAGCTCAGCCCGGTTGGGATGATAAAGATATGCGTGCGTGGTTAGAAGCTCATAAAGTTAATTATGAGATTTTAAACCGCGATACTTATTCCATCGTGAAAGCAAAAATTCCAGAAGGCCAAACTTATTGCTCATTATGTTCGCGTTTACGTCGCGGCATTATTTATAGTTATGCTGATGAGCATGGTTTTAATAAAATTGCTTTAGGTCACCATCGTGACGATATGATTCGTACTTTGCTAATGTCTATTTGCTATACGGGTGATATCCGTTCTATGCCACCTAAATTATTAACCGATGATAAACGGCATATTGTCATTAGACCTTTGGCGTATTGCCAAGAAGACGACATTATAGAATATGCAAAAGAACAAGCTTTTCCTATTATTCCTTGTAATCTTTGTGGTTCGCAGGAAAATTTAGTTCGCAAAAAAATGAAAAATTTAATTGATACGCTCGCTAAAGAAAATCCAAAAGTACCCAGCAATATGCTTCATGCATTACAGAATGTGAGAGTGAGTCAGTTAATGGATAAGAAACTGATGGATTTCAAAAATCTTGAAGCAGGTGTAGTCAAAGGTGAAGCTGAAGTATCTTCAGAACTCACCGCCGCTTGTGGTGATGGGCTAGGCTTCTAGTTCAAATAATTTATAAAAATTTATAACTAATATCGATCATTAGTGGGATAGTAATTCCCGAGTTATGAGAAGCAAGCGAAGCATTAGAATAATGCACAGCATGCAATCCTAATGACAATTGTTCCTTAGCTCCCATCAGCACACCTAACCCGCCCCGATCTTGAAAAGCAAAATGCATGCCTTGGTTAGTATTGGCAAACCGAGTATTTGATAAATAGGATAAGCCAACACTGAATTCGAAGTAGGGTCTTACTGAATAATGAGGTTTAAATAGATATCGGATGATAGGGGATATGGCTAAGATATTAATATCATGATAAGGGGTGCGTGGTCCGTTTATCCAATAATGTGCGCCTAGTAAATCAAAATATAAATTAAATTGCCGCCAAGTAAGATTTTCAGGATTATACCAAACACTAAAACTACCGCCGTGCAAGTTGTCAGGATCTTTAGTGATTAAAGGCGTTGAAACGGTAATTCCTTCATTCCAAGCAAAAGCAGATGAAGCCAAAATGAAAGCTAGGAAGGCAGTACATAAACGGCGTATTGGCATTTTAGTATCCTTACTCTATTAACCTGCGTTTTGCCATTGTACTCTTATCTTTATTGTTAGGCTAGTGTCTTGATTTTATTGCATAAATAAAAACCAAAAAGGTTCTATACTTATAAAGACAGCTTGATTATTGAAGGGTTTTTCAATGGGTGTAATGGATAAAATTAAGTCAGCAATTGAATCTGGGCTGAATGCTATTGGCTTACCATCGGGCAAACAAAGATCTAGTAATAAATACGAAGAAAATAATCAAAGCCAAGATAATAGCCAAACCCAAAACAACGGTGCTGATAAACAGCCCTCAAGTCATGCTACGAAGCAGACTGAGGCAATAAATAGCAAAAAGGGACAAAATAAACCTAAAGACAAAGACAATTTTACTGACTTGAGCTCTATTTCTGATAGTTCACCCACGCCAACTCAACCCTTACATGATAAAAATGGTAGCAGTGATAAGTATAAGCATGGAGGAGCAACAAAGCTGGATGCTGTGCGGCATAACGGAAAAGGAAACTTTTCACTCGATATTAATGGTAGTAATAAAAAGGGTGTGCTGCAGGAATTATCTGAAAAATATCCCCAAGCTGTTTTTTCATTATCGAATAACGACGGTATAAAAGTATCGCCAAAAAAACCCAAGGATCAAAGTAGCTTTGAAGATTTGAAAGGCGTGATAAAAAGTATATCAGAGGATTATGGAAAAAGTTTAAAAGGACTAGATTCAATAACCTTAAAATCTAAATCTTCGAAAATTGACATGGAGCCAAAAGATACTGCTGGTTTAAAAAATCAGGCGCAAACTAATCAACAACCGCAGGTTAGTAATCAGGCCCAAGCTAGTCAACAAACGAGCGGAATACAATTAGATAGTTTTCGTGCTTCGTCATCTTTCAGAGAAGCGAAAGTTTATATGAGTTTTAGTGAAATGGGGAATTCTTTGTCAGGACAAAGTTCCAAAAATATGAAAGATAAAGTTCAGCAATATGTAAATGATTACGTCAAAAACTTTAATGAAAAAAATCCTGATGCAGCTAAAAGCGGTAAGCCATTAGAAATTGAAGTCAAAGAAACAAAGAAAGGCCTGTCAATCAATATGAAGAATCATCCTCAGGTAAAATCGAATGAAGGTAAAATTCATTTGTTATCTTCGATTGTTTCGAGAGTAAATGCTGAACACAATAAATCGATGCCTCAAAAGGATTTTGCTAGTAAATTTCCGGCAGCAGTGGACAAAGCAAAAAATAAAGTTAATTTCAAAGCTATAAAATTCAATAAAAAAGATGGAACATTTCAAACGAAAGTAGGTAAAGATAAAGTAGCTTTAAATGATAATCAGATCAAAGGAATTGAGAAGAAGTTAAATGATAAATTCGGAAAAGATGGTTCAAAGTTTTCTATTAAAAATGATGGCAATAAATCTGAAATAGCAGTTAATGGCAAAAAACTCTCTGAGCTTGGCAAGGATGATGCTGCAGGGCGAAACTCAATAAAGAATGCAGAAAAATATCTTGCAAAGAAAAGCGGTGGTAGTGCCAATAAAGCTATTAAAGCTGAACAAATTTCAATAAAAATGAAATAATCAAGCTGCAAAGCTTATTGTGCTTGTATTTGCATGGTTTAACTTTTCATCGATTTTAGCCTTAAGATTAAGTATTTCCCACTTTTGGATTATGCTAGGTGCTTGGTAGTAAATGCCATGGCGGTGAGTAAAGGGTGAAATATTGAGCATGTGCTCATTGTATTGAGCACTTGCCGCTGAGGGTTCCATATTTTTTAATAAAATTAGGTACATCTCTCTATCAAGCAGCCATATAGCATATTGTAGCGGGGTTATGCCCTCAAAATGACGAGATTGGGTGTCAGTAAAATTTAACTTTTCTAATAATGAGGTTTTATCTTGCCTTATAATAGCCTCTACTTTTGCAAGCTCACCTGCTTCAATATACGACATCAGTAGAAACCGTAAAGGTGGTTTATTATAAAAAAGCGTTTGTTGGTTTATTTTGCTGTGATAATAGATATGTTGCTTTTTAGGCATTTTGTATTTGGTGAAAAGGCCACAAATATCAGCTAGCTTATTTTCACTAGCAATCTGCTGTGGTGTTTTAATATCATTAGGGCTGTAATCAGGATCAGCACCATGTTCTAACAATATTTTAACAGCGGTTTTGTCGGCTATACAGGTTGCATATTGTAGAGCTGATAACATCATTGTTTCAGGTCGGTCTATTTCTATGTTGTGATTTTTTAATTTATTAATAAGCTGTGTATAGTTTTGTTGATCAATATCAGTTATTAATTCATCAGTATAATAGAGCATTAATTCTATTAATGCGCTATTACGTAACACCAAAGCAAATGAAATATCTTCAAGAGATACTGGGATTTGTTGGCGCAATAGGCATTCTACCCATTGTATTTTTTCAGTTGCAAAAGCTTGTCTTAGCCAATTTAATCCTGAGAAATCCTGATAATATGCCTTTTCAGCCGTTACAGTATGAATATCTTTCAAATCTTGCATGAGCCATTGGTTAATATCCCTTCTAAATGCTTCATTTATACACTTATTTAAAAGACTTATGTCTGTAGAGAATAAAGTGAACTTATCCCCTTGTGCTTCGTGTCCTTTGTTGGCAGCAATGCTTTGTTTAATGAACTCAAGGCTGATGTATAAATGATGCTGAGCAATATAACTGCCATGGGCCATTAAAATATTTTCTGCAGCTGTCCTGAATAATGTTTTATGAAGAACTTCGAGTTCAAATACATTACCTCGATAGTCTATATATAAAAGCTGTTCTGTATCTTTTATAGCAAGATATGAATTTAGGTAGGTGCTTAGGCTATTGGGCTTGGTGGAAAGTACGTTTATCTTGCGTAAGTTTAGTGCAGCGATAACCCTTCTTGCTAAGCATTCTTCGCTGGTAGTTACTATGGGTTTGTCATTTGGATCTAGCAATATGAAACTATTATTTTGAGAATCATACCCTATAAAGATGCTGTGTTTTGAGCCATTTATATTTAATGATATGCGGAGATTATATTTTTTAAATCTTTCCCTAAATGTTTTAAAAAATCTAATAAGTTCATTGATAGTATAGCATCCCGCGAACGATGTGATGCTGGATAAGCCGCCTTTTGCTTCTAATTCCAGGGTCTCAACTAATTTTTGATTTAAATCAAAAATTCCCCTTTGCGTATTAAAATTGACGTTAAATAGAGTTTGACCTAAGTAGGGTAACTGGTAAATGGATATTCTCGTAAAAAGCGCCATGGTTTGATTAAAAAAATTTAGATCTGCTGTATTGATGTCAGATATAGAAAATTTAAAATAATTACCGAGCCTATTTGTAGTATCATGAGTTTCTAATTTTTTAATAAGAATTTCCACATTCTGGTATTTCAATGGCGTTGTTGGCTGCTTTTTGATTTCATTTATTTCATTAATAAAGATTGGGTTATTTATATAGATAGCACCTTCCTCTAGCATTTTTATTTTGCGCCTAAGTACTGCGTCAAGACGATCAATAAATATTGCCTGTGTTAGTTTAGTGATTAATGAGTTAGAAGGATTTCGAGCATGATCAAGAACAAAGCTACATAAAGTACTTATGCTGTATTGGTTCGATGAAAATATATTATTGGCTTCATTGGTCGCTCTGTTTTCTACTAAAGCAAGATTTGTTATCGGTGTTTCATCTGTTTGTCGAGATGAGACTCCTAACTGTATTGCTTTTAGCAGTTCTTCTGTAATGATTTTATTCGCTGTATTGAGAGAGTGTTGATATAGTAGATTAATTTGATCTAGATGGTGCAAAAAACCGTAAAAGTTATCTGAATGAAAAGCATCCCTAAAGCTGTATGATAAGCCAAAGCAAACACCGATAGGGTTAGTAGGTAAACCTAGGGCCTGCATAATCGAGATAAATGAACCTTGGTTGTTAAACGAATAATTTAGAAAACCAAACGCGGGAGTTTCATTAAATTCTATATTAGTAGGACTAACAATAGAGCTAGTCTCATTTCTTGTATGAGTCATAATGTTTTGTGTGTTATTTAGTTATTGTAATAATATTTTTTTTAAAGCATTTATATGCAATTGGGTTGCGTTTAATGAGTCAATATACTGAAATGATTTACCTCCTGATGCAAAAAATAATTCTTTAGCTCTTATTTTTACTTCTTCTAATGTTTCAAGACAATCAATAGAAAAGCCTGGACAAACTATAGTTAGATTATATATCCCCCTATTAGGCAATTCTTTTAAGACATCTTCTAAGTTTGGTTCCAGCCATTTAGAAAATCCAAAACGGGATTGATAGGATAATCCCCAGCTTGCTTTAGATAGATTTAATTGCTTAGCAACCAGTTCAGCAGTTTGCATGCATTCGTCAGCATAAGGGTCGCCTTTATCAACAAACTTTTGAGGTAGGCCATGAAAGGAAAATAATAAAAAGTTATTAGGATCATGCTGTAAAGCAATTTGCTTGGCTATAGCATCTATATAAGCAGGGTGTTGGGCATAAGAGCCAGCAAATTTAGCAGGTAAGCTTTTAAATGACTGTAAAGCTTCTTTGGTGATCTTATAACCTGATTCGGTTGTGCTCGTTGAATATTGCGGATAGAGAGGAAGTACTAATAATTCTGTTATCCCTTTTGAAACGAGTTTTTCAATGGCACTCTGAATAGAAGGGTTGCCGTAGTGCATGCCGACTTCAACAAAAACATGTATACCATCTTCGTTTATATGTTGCTCAAGTTTAGCTGCAAGATCTTGCATAATATACCTAAGCGGTGAACCTCTTTGCGTCCAGATTTTTTGGTAAAGGCTAGCAGAATAAGGCGAGCGTCTGGGTAAAATGATGTAATTAAGAAGAGGGCGCCATATAAATTTAGGTAAGCGTACAACTTTGGGATCTGATAAGAAACTTTTTAAATATCGTTTTACATCAGGCACGCTAGGAGAATCCGGTGTGCCCGTGTTGGTAATTAAGATGCCTAATGAGCCTTGCATAAATTCTATACTCTATTCGCAGAAAATCTTTCAAAAAGATAATCTATCCATAAATTTGATAAATGTTCCTGTAAACGGTTCTGTGTAGCGCGCATATCTAGGTGCTCAGTATCAATAATCTCTAAAGGTTGATCTGGCCATGAGCAAGAAAACACAGCTTTAGTCCGCTGCCCTGTCTCAGGATCAATTTGCCATTGAAGACATTGAGCACAAACTCCTTTTAACATACATTGCATTTGTCCATAAACTGAGCCTTGT
>CAZXFO010000280.1:0-2496 GCA_964639745.1 uncultured Coxiellaceae bacterium
TAAACAACAAAAGCTGATTGTTCGTTTAATGGAAACTTTAGCTGTAAACCCACGTCCGGTAGGCGCCGAGAAAATTGAGGGAATGACTGGTTTATATGGTGAAACGGTTAACCATATCCGTTTAGTTTATAAAATTGAAGACCAAGAAATTCTCATTTTATTAATCAAATAGTTACTGCGATTTATTTTAAATAAAGATTCCCACCTCAGCTTTTATCTATGATAGAATATTGCACACCCTGAGCTTAATAGAGGCTTTTATGAGCGATACAAACAAAGTTCATCCTAATGTAGATAAAAGCGAACTTCGCGGCCGCATCTTTGGCAACCTCGATCAAATGCGCTCAAGTATAGATTGCGCAAAAAATATTTATGAAGTTTTTAACGATATTGGTATAACACCTGAAAATTTAAATAACCCTACAAAACGAGACAGCCTAATATCTAAAATGACTTCCATGCGCAATGCTTTAGCTCTGCTATGGCACCCGGATAAAAATTCAAATAAAGCCGACCAGGAACGTTATGCCTTACTTCAAAAAGCTTACGAGCTAATTAAATCAAGGAAACAACATGCTTTAGATAATGAAACTAACTTAACCTCCTCACCTGCCATACATTACTGCACCTTCAATAATGAAAGTAACTCATGGCCGCTGATGTACCAAATTCAAAGCGGCTACAGCTTGGATGATGTCCTACAAGAATTTAAAGATTTCTACCAGCAACAAACCGGAAAGATGTTTAATGCTGAGATAGCTGCGAAAGAAGGCTATTCCTATTCCATTAGCACCGATAATTCAGGTAATTCTATACTAAGTCTAAGCTGCCCTGACATGCAAACGCGTAATGACTGCATTCAGCGGCTTTTGGACAAAAATATGATTGCAAGCCCCTGGCAATCATTGCAATCCGCTAAGGATAAAACTGAGAAAGATACCTCTGAAGAAAGATCTTGGCTACCTCGCTTAGAGCCTTCCTGGGCAAGCGAGAAGACTGGTCAATAGCCTTGATGGTATTCAACGCTTAACTCATGAACCGCATCCACTAAAACTTTGACATGATCAGGGTTAATATCTGGCGTGATGCCCTGCCCTAAATTGAAAACATGACCTGAACCAGGACCATATTCAGCCAAAATTTCTGCTACTTTCTTGCGGATTACTTGTGGAGATTGACGTAAAAAATCAGGATCCAAATTACCTTGAAGAGCAATTCCACTACCCAATGAGCGACGAGCTTCACCTAAGTTAACTTGCCAATCAACACCTAAGACATCAGTACCAGCTTGTCTCATCAGTTCTATACGGGTTCCTCGGGTATAAAGTATCGTTGGGATACGCTGGCCATTCAATTCTTGGTGTAATCCTTTAACTATCTGCTGAATATAGTTTAGCGAGAATTCTTGATAAGCATTAGGGCCCAAAATATCTCCCCATGTGTCAAAAATCATAACTGCCTGAGCTCCAGCCTTAATTTGAGCGTTTAGATGCAAAGTAACAGCTTTAGCTAGCTTCTCTAAAAGTAAGTGAAGCCAAGGTTCCTTTTGATCAATAGCTGACTTGATAATGGCAAACGATGTTTTGCCTTTCCCTTCCACCATATAGGAAGCTAAGGTCCATGGACTGCCACAAAAGCCTATTAAGGGCACTTTGCCATTTAACTCTCTACGAATTAAGCGAACAGCCTCTAACACATAATGCAAATGAACGTCAGGGTCGGGTATATCAATAATCTTTACATCTTCCATACGGCGAACAGGGCGTTCAAAATGCGGGCCTTCACCTTCACGAAACTCCAACCCAAGCCCCATGGCATCCGGAATCGTTAAAATATCGGAAAATAGAATAGCTGCATCTAGGTCAAAACGACGGAGCGGCTGAAGGGTCACTTCACAGGCTAACTCTGGCGTCTTACACAATGCCATAAAGCTGCCGGCCTGTTCACGCACTTTGCGATATTCAGGCAAATAACGTCCTGCTTGCCGCATAATCCAAATTGGGGTGTGGGTTACACTCTGGCCGCTAATTGTACGCAAAAAAGTGTCGTTTTTAAGTTCAAGCATTATATCTTTTCCGATTCATTATATTAGGCTAATATACACGTTGGGCCGGGCGATTATAGCACCAATTTTAGCTTAATATGTATGAATTGATGCTACTCCCTTAATTATATGGTTTAATAATTAATCACTTTAAAAAGGAAAATTTAGACATGCGTAATAAAATTATTTTAGCGACACTAGCTGGTCTTTGCGCTTTTGGCGTAACTGCTTGCCAACGTGAAGAAAGCCAACCAGCCAACCCAGCCACTGAAAAGACTGCTTCTGCTGAGCAAAGCTCCACTCAAAACAGCACAGAAACTTTGGCTAGCAACGAACAAAACCAAACGACCCAAACTCAGGATCAAAGCCAGCCACAAACCCAAGATTTGGCTGCTAACACCACTTCAAGCACTACCACTACCGAAACAACAACTGGCACCACCAGCACCGGC
>CAZXFO010000281.1:0-3487 GCA_964639745.1 uncultured Coxiellaceae bacterium
CAGCTTTGCAATTGTTAGCGCAGAAAAAAGAATTGGATGATGCTGCCTCAAAATTAATTCAATCAGAATTTGATAAATATATTACTGAACTCGATAGCTTTATAAATATAGAAACAAGAAAAGCCGTTATCGCTAAAAAAATTAAAGCGCTTAAAGAATTAAAAAATGCCCTACCCAACTTACGTGATCTAATGCTCAGCCAGCTTAAACACAAAAGTTTAGATATGGCTACAGCATCTGAAATTCAAACTTCTATCGCAGAGATCGTAGCCAACACAGTCAACCATTCACTTAAGCACGAGCACCAAGCCCGCTTTGAACTAGCCACTATCAATCTCAAAAATGATGCGAAGTGGAAAGTGATCATAGGCGCCATTCTTGGGGCAGTAACAGTCATCATAGCTATAACAGCTCTCATGTTTTCAGGCATTGGTATACCACTAGGCATAACCATTGGAGCAAGCCTAGCAGGTGCTGTTGTAGGTGGCAGCATAGGAGCTCTAACTCATAAAAACCCAACTACGCAAATTAATAGCAGCGCTAAGACGTTAGTTGAGTTTGCTGATAAACAAAAAGCAGGTATTGATATGAATTCGCATAGTAAGTTGACGCCAGAGCAAGCTGAGTTTTACAAGGCTTTCACCCAGACAATAGCCCCAGCTATAAATTTGATTACTAAAAATCAAGGCCAATGGTTGATTAATCCATTAAATAAGGACCGTCTGCTTGAAGCTAAGATGAAAGAGCAGTTACTTTCAATTAATAAAGACTTCGAAGATCTTAAAGTTTTTGAAAAAGACGGCCTTAGCCAGCTTAAACATAAACTAGAGGCTATATACTTAATTGCAACTAAATTTAATGATATTCAATTAAGAATGGATTGGAGAGACTTTGCTTTTAAGCTACGCAATCTGGTTTTGAAATATGAAAATCCAGCAATAGCATCAGCCTCGGAAGAAAAAGAAGTCTCTCAAAAGGAATATAAAATCACAATTGAATATATAAACTATCAGATCGTTAAAGTCTCAACTCCTGAGCTACAAGCACCTGTTGAGAGATCAGCTTATGAAGCTTTTCGCGACGTATATAGGATCCGCGAAAATAGAATAACTGAAACTCAGCGCATCATTGTTCTTGATAAAGCTAAATTTGAAAAATTTCATAAACATATTGTAAAACATTCAGATTTTATGATTGAGGTTCTTCCTGATGAAATTGTTCCACCAAAAATTAGCTTAAAGCAACAAGAAACAAACAAGAAAATAGCCCAAGACAATTTTATAAAGAAACTGAAAAATAAAATTGATTTAGTTTTATTTGACCTAAATTTGGACGAGCAAGTACATGCACCAATTTCGTACTTGAACTTATTTGGTCAAAATAAAAAGGATTCATCCACTAAGATTTTGATTAAACAAAAATTGCAAACCATACTGCAAAAAGTCAATTCGGAAACCAAGCTACTTCAATTTGAGGATCTACAATTACTAACAAACGACTTAGAAGAAATATATAAGACGAGCGGAGAGTTATCAGACTTTAGAACTAGAAACCACTGGAGAGACAACATTGCAACCATCTCACATGTCATTAATACATATAAAGAGTCAATAAAATCAACAACAGACTCTAGCCAAGAAGATAATGAAGATTTATCAAAATCAGTAACTTTATATAAAAATTTCACTTAAGCAGGAGGAAAAAATATGGATGGTCGCAATAATAATCAAGGCTCAGGCAACAATGAATTCTTAATAAAAATGTTCGATGAAACAAAATCAATGCTAGACGTAGTTGAACAATTAAAAGCGGCGCTAGGTAAGCTAAGCTCAAGTTTTTTCTATACGGAATGGTCAAAAAGACTGACGGCTTTGAGGGACCAACTAGATAAGTTCAATCTTGGAAAAAATAAAATACTATCAACAGATGGAGATAAATTTGTCGGCACCGCTGACGATTTCCAAAAGCTTAAAGCAACATTTAACGATGTCATTTGCGAAGCATTTCAATTCATTGATTATGACTTGGATAGCTACAAAAGCAAATTACTAACTACAATTGCAGGTGAGTACAAAAGAGTTAAAGCTGAAAACCTGAAGCTAACTCAAGAGCTAGCTAGATTAAAGTTTGACAGCAATACAGGCCCATCTTTTAAGGAAGAGCTCGAAGCTGAAAAGGTTGAACATAGTCTAACTAAATCTGACAAAAGATTCGTTGAGGGAAAAAATGACATCTTAGAGAAGAATATAGTCAATCTTCAAACCTTCAAAGACAACACTCTAACTACACTAGGCACTATTAAGGCCCTGATATCTGTTTTACCCGGAACTTTAGAACAAGGTCTGATAGGATTACAGGTTGAATGTAAGTCTCCAAATGTTCCTGTTAACTCGGTCCGCGACATTATTCAAAGCACCTTAACCCAGAATAAAGATAAAATTAAAAATAGCTTAAAGAAATTGCAGAAGGTGGACCCTAATCTTACATCGCTAAACTACAGCGATAGTGAAGATGAAAGCGACAATGAAATTGCCAAAGCAAAGTCTTTCAAGCAATAAAGACAATTAACGAAAAGGAATTCTCAATTATTTTGTTAAATCGATGGGTGAGTTATGGGAAAATTTGGCACGGGCAAATATATTCTACCCTACATAAAAAATAATGATGGATATGAATATAGTACTTTAAATATGCCTGACAGCCAGTTGATTAAGCTGCTAAGCAAACCTTCTCTTGAGTCACCCACTTATGCTGTAAAGTCACTCCTGCATAAGACTCATCTAGAATTTAAAAAATCACTTAAATCTATACAAAGAGCTAATAACCTCTTTGGTTATAAAAGAAATATTATCCTTAAAAGAAAAGATAAAAGTGTTCTTTCTGACAAGACATATTTTCACATTTATCTACCGTCAATTTATCAGTTAACAGGTTACCACCAAAAGATATGTGATCGAGACGGTAGAAAAATAGCTTCAGCATTACTTTTACCACATCGAACAATTGCGGATGAGTGCGAGATCCACATCATTTCTGATTACCCTCTAATCATCTCGGGCACTAACGCCATACAGTCGTTAAATGTCTATTGCACTGAAGACTTAATAATTAATGACAACCTTAGAGCAGAAGATTCAATTTACTTCCATGCCAAATCAATTTCGATGACCAATCAGTTCAGCATTCAAGCAAAGCGCATTACTCTTGAAAGTGAGCAATATCATGATTTCGCTGGTTCTATAAAAGCCGAATTGGCTGACATTAAAACAGGAACTTATAAAGGAAAAGGCGATATTGAAGCTAATCAAATTTCTATTATCGCTGAAGAAGGAGATAATTTTTCGCTAATTAAGGCAAAGGAAAATCTATCTTTAGTAGCGCTAAATTGGACTAATCAACCTAGCTCACAAATTCATTCACCTGGTCAAACTACATTTATCGTTCATGATCTTACAGATTATAGCTTACTGTCATCTAATAAATTTAA
>CAZXFO010000282.1:0-6712 GCA_964639745.1 uncultured Coxiellaceae bacterium
CAATTTTGCGTTTTGCTAGCAAAGCAGCGGTGGCAGCTTACACTTTCGATTTTGTTAATTATCGTAATGAAATTGGGGTAGTCAGGCCTTATTTCACCCAGGCAGGCTGGGACAGTTATGTTGCTTCTATTACACAAGTAGTAAAAGGTATAACATCGAGTAAATTATTTGTATCAGGAGTAGTTAACGGAACCCCAATAATTGCTAATCAAGGCGAAGTTAGTGGTACGTATTCTTGGCGAATTCAAATTCCTTTTTTAGTGACATATCAAAGTGCACAAGATGCTCAACAAAAAAAATATACTGTATTAATCACTGTCGTACGTATCCCTACGACAGAAGATCCTTTGGGAATAGGAATAGACCAATTTGTAATGCGCTAAGACACAATGGGAGAAAAAATGGCGATTGAACAACCAGCCAACAATAATGCTTTAGCTATGATTGCTGTCCGGCAAATGTTTTACCTTCAACAATTGCGGCTTATTTGTGCGACAGTACTGTTGCAGCTGTTACTAATTGCAGGATTGATTGGCATGTTGATTTATTTTTTAAATCATCCTACTCACCCAATTTATTTTGCTACTGATAAGGTTGGAAGATTAATGATTGATCCTCCTATAAACCAACCGAATATGCCCAATGATGCTGTCTCAAGCTGGGTTACGACAGCTGTAGAAGCTGCCTATAGCTATGATTTTGTTAATTATCGCCAAGAGCTGCAGGATGCTCAAAAATATTTTACTGATTATGGCTGGAAAAGTTATATGAAAGGTTTAGATTCTTCAAATAATTTATTGGCTCTTAATCAGAGAAAGTTAATTGCAACAGCTAAGGTGGTTGCTAAACCTAAAATTCTTATTCAAGGTATTTTAGGTAGCCGTTATGCTTGGAAATTTGAAATGCCAGTTTTAATTACTTACTCACAGCCGCCATATGATGAAAAAAGTAAATTTAGTAACCCATTAATAATGACTGTAACCGTTGTGAGGCAGAAGCTTTCTGAAAGCGAGGATGGTTTGGGAATAGTTCAGGTTATTGCCAACTTAGCCGTCGGTTCTCCTCAGCCTGGAATAAATACGCCCGGAGCCTAATATGCAAACAGAAATCCCTGATCAAGCAAATGATGGTTTAGTCACTGTACATTTAAGAGATGATTTTTACCGCGATGGCTTTCGTATGGTTTTGTTGTCACTGGGGATGGTGGTGACTGCTACCGCGTTGCTCATAATAGTTTCTCTTTACTTTTTTTTGCATCAAGTGTTACCAATTACATTTCCTGTATATGAAGATTGGAGGGTTCAAGCTGATGTTCCCTTAGATCGGCCTTATATCCGCACGCCTGATTTGTTGCAGTGGGTGAGTACGGTGTTACCCAAGGTATTTTCTTATGACTTTGTAAATTATGACATGCAGCTTAAAAATGCTGTATCTTCTTTTACTTCCGATGGGTGGATTAAATATAATGAATTACTAAATGCTATTGCTAGTAAAGCTGAAATAACTAACAAAAAATTGTTTCTAACGGCGACGATGGCTGGTGCGCCGGTAGTATTGAACCAAGGAATAATTGAAGGCCAATACGCTTGGTGGGTACAAATGCCTATTAATGTTCGCTATAGTGGTGTAGAAAGAAATGACGCTACTGAAACTAAATACACCATACAAGTTCTATTAGTGAGAGTAAGTACTCTGAATAACCTAGACGGAATAAGTATAGGAAATATAATTTTGAGCCAACAAGGTAATAAGCATTGAGAATTATGTTGTACAAACAGCTGGCAAATTGTCTTGAGCAAAAATTTATCAAATTCAATTGGATGATTATTGCCATTCTTGCATTAATAACCTTTCCTAGCACAATGCGGGCTGATCCGCCAAAAGCTCAGCAATTTGAGCAGTGGTTACAAAAAAACGGCTATAGTGCAAACAAAAGCCAAGCTGTAGCGGATGCTAAATCAAGCTCATCAAACATTGATAACCTTAAAAAGGCCGACAACAATAAAAATGATACGGTAGCGATTCCTGCTCCAGTATCTTCCACTCCACAAGTTGCTAGCGCTCCGCCAAGCTTAGAAGATTCTCAGATGACCATGCTTAATACTTTACCTGAGAATGATGCCCCGCTATCAGCTGACTCTGAAAAAGCTTTTGATATGTTACTCCGCCAAAACATGCCTTTGCGGCCTGATCAAGTTGTGCAATTACACCAACAGGTAGATATGGCTCAGCGCGCGGCCGCTATTGCTCCCACTGTTCCTCCAAAGCCAGTATCTACAACACTGATGATTAATCTGGCCCCTGGTTCCGCTCCGCCAGCCATTAGATTGGCTCAGGGCTATGTTACTTCTCTAGTTTTTGTAGACTCAACAGGCGCCCCCTGGCCAATTGCAGCCTATGAAATCGGTAATCCTAAAGCGACCAATATCCAGTGGGATGGCAAAAGCAATATATTAATGCTACAAGCTGTTTCGCCTTATAGTGACGGCAATATGGTTATTCGTCTTATTAACTTACCAACCCCTATTACTTTGGAGCTGATCTCAGGGCAGCGTGTTGTTGATTTCAGAGTAGATTTGCATGTGGCAGGCGTTGGGCCAAATGCTAAAGAGTTACCTGCTGGTTCGAACTTACCAGGAACAGCGAATAATGTATTGTTGAACATCCTAGATGGAGTTGCGCCTCCAGGAGGGAAGCAACTTATGGTAAAAGGCGGGGATTGTCAGGGTTGGTTAGTGGGCGATAAAATGTACCTGCGCACGCGCTTTACCGTATTATCTCCTGGGTGGGTTGGGAAAATGACCAGCTCTGATGGTACGCAGGCCTACGAAATGCCTAGAAGTGCTTCCATATTGATTTCACGTTATGGCGAGCCGGTTGAATTGAAAGTTGAGGGTTTTTAATGGCATTGCAGTTGCCTAAAATTAATCTTGCTGATGCAAAGACACGGGTTTTATTAATTTTCGGCGGTCTTCTCGGATTTATTTTAATTGTTTATTTAATGATGACACTGCTCTCTAATCCTCGGAGCGGTTCGGGAGCATCAAAAGTTGCGGGTGCGCCTGGCGGGTTGCAGTCAGTGCCGGGCGGTGAGTTGACACCTGAATATTATCGAGCACTAGTTCAAGCTAATACACAGGCTGCTAAACAAGCTCAAATCAGTGGTGGGAGTGCCGTTCCTACATTATTAAATGAACCTGACGCGCAGGCTAATTTTGGATCTTCTCCTTCTTGCAGCATCGTATGCCCGTCTGATGCAGATGCCAATGTACAAAATGATATAGATGAATTGGTAAAAAGCGGCAAGCTTTCAGCTGAAGAAGGCAAGCGTTTAAGTGATATGGCTAAACAAAATGTAGCAGTAAATGAATATGCAGCTCATTTAGATACTCTAGTCAAACAAGGTAAGATTAGCCCTGAACAAGCTCGCAAATTGTTAGAGACTTATAAAAAGCAGCACGAGAATACCTTAGCGAAAGAAAGCGGAAAGGTAATGGATGATCTCATTAAATCAGGAAAACTATCCATTGATAGCGCTAATGAATTACTTGAAATGCAAAAAAACCGTGCTACCCCGGATCAGTACGCAGCCAAGCTAAAACAAATGGTCGATGAAGGACGCATTTCTCCAGAAACTGCTAACCAACTTTTGGCGCAATACACTCAGCAGCATGCTCGCGAAGCTGCCGCAGAAGCTATAGGTAAGTTGGCACAAATGGCAGCTAGTGGCCAAATTTCGCCTGATGTTGCTAGAGAATTGGCTGATTATCAAAAAAGACATGTCTCTCCAAAAGAATATGAAGAAGAACTACAGCATCTGGTGCGACAAGGTAAATTGAAACCCGAGCAAGCCGAACAGCTACTGGCTCAGTACAAACAGCTGGTGCCGCCTGATGTTGCTGACAGAATGGCTGAATTACAAAGAAAAAATGTTTCTATTGATGAGTACCAGGCTGAATTACAAAGGCAAGTGGCAGCTGGTAAGCTTACGCCTGAACAAGCACAGCGTATGCTTGAGCAGTATAGGCAAGTACAGGCCCCAGGTGCCAGAGCTGGTACGATGGATGATATTGTTAAGCAAGCTGAAGATTTAAACGCAAATGCTGTTCGTCAACTAGCTGCGAGCGGTAAAATCTCACCAGAAACAGCAGATAAGCTGCTGAGTTTGCAAAGAGCTGGCGTTCCTGTAGAAGAATATCGACGTCAGGCGGAAGAGTTGGTAAGGCAGGGTAAGATCTCGCCCGAAGATGCGCAAAAGTTGATTATTGATTATGCGCAGCGCCAAGGAGAGGGCAAGAGTAACGAAGAAATGGTGCGCCAACTAGCTGAATCAGGCCGTATCTCTCCTGATACGGCAGAAAAGTTATTGAGTTTACAGAAAGCAAATGTGCCAGTTGAGGAATACCGTCGGCAAATTGAAGAGATGGTTAGACAGGGTAAAATTTCTCCAGAAGATGCCCAAAAGCTTATAGCATCCTACTTAAAACAAAAAGATGGTGGTGTGCAGGATTTATTAACAGCAGGTAAGATTTCGCGAGAAGTTGCTGAAGAGTTAACTTCATTGCAACGCGCCAATGTGCCAGTTGACGAGTATAAAAGACATTTAGATGAGCTAGTGCGCCAGGGTAAAATTTCGTCAGAAGATGCCCAAAAGTTGATGACTAATTACTTAAAGCAAAAAGATGGTGGTGTGCAGGACTTGTTGTCGACAGGTAAGATCACTCGAGCTGTTGCTGAAGAATTGACTTCATTACAACGTGCAGGTGTGCCAGTTGAAGAATATAAGAAACATTTAGATGAGCTAGTTCGCCAGGGTAAAATTTCTTCAGAAGACGCACAGAAGCTTTTAAGTAACTACACCCAAATGCGCGGTGGCGGTGTGCAAGATCTTTTGGCTGCAGGTAAGATAAGTCCCGATACCGCGCAGCGTCTATTAAACTTGCAACGTGCTAATGTTCCTGTTGAAGAATATAAGCGCCAATTAGAGCAGTTAGTGCGTGAAGGGAAAATTACCAGTGAAGATGCGAGCAGGCTGCTCACTAATTATCAGCAGTTAAAAGGAGCTGGAGCTCTAGTTCAACAGCTTGCTGGTGGTAAGGTGGCGCCTGAAGTAGAGCAGCAATTATTAAAAGCGCAGCAAGATAATGTTCCTGTGGCTGAATATAAGCGGCAACTTGATGAATTAGTTAAATCAGGGAAAATAACGCCAGAGCAAGCACAACAACTTTTAGATAAATATAAAAACCTACATGCAGTACGGGATCAAGCTGATCGATTGGCTGCATTAAGAGCTAAAAAAGCTTCGTCAGAAGAATACGAGAGAGAATTACAAAGAGGAGTTGCGGCTGGAATAATAACACCTGAGCAAGCAGCAAAGCTATTAGAAGAATATAAAGCTAGCCAAGCCCCAGCTAAGGTTGAATTGCCTACTGTTAACGGCCCTGGAACAAATGAATTTGCGCAACTGCAAAAACGAGTTCAGGCAGCTGCTCCTGTAGCAGCTGCACCCAGTGCGCCAGCACCAGCAGCACAACCTAATGCCCAGTTTAGTGCAGCTGCAGCCAAGGCTAAGGCAGCGGCAGAGCAACAAGAGCAACAACGCATTCAGGCATTAATGTCAGCAATGTCTCAGCAAGCTGGCCAGTTAGTTTCTTCATGGCAGCCTCCCACCATGTCAGGACAAGTAGGGGCGGCTGCCAAAGATGACGGGCAACAAAAATTAACAGCTGCGGCTTCAAATAATAAAAGCAGTAGTGGAAGCAGCAGTGATAGTGCTGGCGGGCCTCCACTTATTAAGGCTGGTACCATTCTTTATGCTGTGCTTGATACGGCTGTTAATAGTGATTATCCAGACAGTCCTGTAATGGCAACAATTATTGATGGTAAGTACAAGGGCGCTAAGTTGTTAGGGAAATTATCTCTAGCTCAAGGCCAAGACAAAGTTTCACTTAGTTTTAAATTAATGAATATGGAAGATTGGGATTCAGGTAAGACCGTAAATGCATTTGCTATTGATCCAGATACGGCTCGTACTGTGCTTGCTTCCAATGTTAACTATCACTATTTTGCACGTTATGGAGCATTATTTGCTTCTTCATTCATTTCAGGTTATGCCAATGCTATTAAATCATCAGGGGGTACGACCACTACAGGTATATTCGGTACTTCAACTGTTAACCCTGCTTTAAGCCCAGCTGCCAAAATTACGGCAGGTTTAGGGCAGGTAGGAACCACTTTGGGCACAGCTGTTCAAAGCTATGTCAGCACTCCCCCTACAGTAAAGATAGACCCGGGCGTTAGTTTAGGTATATTATTTATGTCGGATGTCACTGGATAACTGGATGAAATAACTAAAAAAATAAAAAAAAGAGCCAAGCTTGGCAGGGAAGTACTATACTGAAAGATGGAGCGGGCTTATTAATGAGCGATTTTATGCAAAATGAGCATGATAGAGACACAAACCCTGATGAAAGTGAGTACCACTTTTCAGATGAGGGGATATATGACTCTAGTTTAGAAGAGGAAAGCAAGGATCAGCCTATATTGACTGAGCCGGTTGGTATTGCTAATCAGTTTACTTCATATCGACGTTTTGTTGTCGTTGGCGGCGTTTTTGCTGCGATCTTATTAGTTGCTTATCTTTTCGTTTCTCCACCTAATACTCAGCCAACAGAAATTACTGTAGCAGCGACTCAATCTGCTCCTACTCCTT
>CAZXFO010000283.1:0-4523 GCA_964639745.1 uncultured Coxiellaceae bacterium
GGGTTGGCCCACTAATATTTCGCCGTTATCTAAGTAAGCTACGACGGAAGGGGTCGTTCTATCGCCTTCAGCATTAACAATAACTTTAACCTTATCTCCTTCCATGACTGCAACGCAGGAGTTAGTTGTACCTAAGTCTATACCTATAATTTTATTTGTCATAAATCCACCTTTTTGCCGATGATGTTACGTTATATGGGGTCTATAATTTGCTTTTCAAGTATTTAAATCAGCTATTTTGAGACGATTACTAAAGCTGGCCGAACCAATCTTTCATTAAGAATATACCCTTTCTGTAAGACTGTAAGCACAGTCCCAGGTGGGCACTTTTCATTGGGTTGAGTGGAAATTGCTTCATGAAAGCTAGGGTTAAATGCTTCATTAATTGGGTTTATTTGCTTAATGCCGTTTTTGTTTAAAACGTCATATAGCATTGTAAGCGTAAGCTCAAGGCCTTCTAAGATAGCCTGGGCATCAGCCTTACTTTCGCGGGCAGCGTCTAGAGCTCGTTCGAGATTATCTATAACCGGTATAAGTTCGTTTAAAAATTTCTCTAAGGCAAATTTATGCGCATTTACCAGGTCGCGCTCGGCGCGTCGAGCTGTATTTTCCATCTCAGCTTGCATGCGAAGGATTCTATCCCAATATTGTGTATTTTTCTGCTCAGCCTCTTTTAATTGTGCTGTTAATTGTTCAAGCTCTAAAGGCTGTTCTTGAGCATCAGAAGATTCGTTATGGTGTGTATGTTTAGACATGTATTCCTCCTATTAACCTTGGTTTAAAACAGCCGATAGAAGTTTTGAAGTGACATCGACTGCTGAAATAACTCTTTCATAAGGCATACGAGCTGGGCCAATAACTCCCAAGCTACCAACTAAGGAGCCATTGACAGAATATGGCATGGTGATAACACTCCAGTCGTTTAATACCTCTCTCCCCGATTCTTGGCCAATAAAAATTTGAATGCCTTCAGCTTCAATTGAATGGCTGAGTAGCTGCAAAATTTCTTGCTTTTGGTTAAAAGCTTCGAACAAGTGGCGCAAACGGTTTAGATCAATTTCTTGTGAATATTGGAATAAATTAGCTTGGCCTGCAATAACATAATTACCATCGTTATCATCGACTGAGCTAAAAGTCTTATTAGCAATCGCAATAGCAGTTTGGATAAGCTGAGTGATATTTTCTCGATCGTTTTGAATAGCTTGGGTAAGCTCTTTACGAATATCTAACAAGCTTTTACCCGAGTAATGAGTATTTAAATAATTGGCTGCTTGTTGTAATTCTGCTTGGGAATAGAGTTTATCAGTATGGATAATTCTGTTTTGTATTTCCTTATCGCTTAAAACTATAATCGCTAAAACGCGTTGTTGTAAGCCATTATAAGATAGCGGCAAAAACTCAATTTGTTGCAAAGTTATCTGATTTTGGCGAGGTAGTGTAACAACACCGATCAGTTGCGTAAGCCCGGATAATAATGAAGACGTGCATTGTAAAAGGTCGAGCATATTGAGTTGAGGATCTAGCTGCTTTTTTAATTCCTGTACTTCAGTGCTTTCGAGAGGTTTTACAGTAATTAAACTATTTACAAAAAATCGGTACCCTTTAGCAGTTGGGATACGGCCTGAGGAAGTATGCAGTGAAGATAGATACCCTGTGTCCTCCAACTCCGCTAAAATGTTACGAATTGTTGCAGAACTGAGGCCTAATGAGGGTAACTCAGCTATTGCCTTCGAGGATACGGGTAAGCCTTCTTCAATATATCGCTCAACCAGTAGCTTTAATACTTGCTGAGCTCGTTGATTAATTGGGAGTTCATTTGTCATACTGTTATAACTTTACTAAGCCTGAATACAATATGTCTTTCATTTAAGACACATAAATATATCAAACTTTTGCTGTATCCGGTATAGAATATGAAAACAATTGAAACCTACGGAATATCTT
Source organism: uncultured Coxiellaceae bacterium (assembly GCA_964639745.1). Lineage (GTDB taxonomy): Bacteria > Pseudomonadota > Gammaproteobacteria > DSM-16500 > DSM-16500 > JABDGC01. Next base: position 1,945 of record CAZXFO010000283.1, read on the forward strand.
ATGGCATCGTTTAGTACAATAGGCATCATTGGCAGGGTTAGGAACCCAGGGGTAAAAGAAACACTTAAAACCCTTATGGATTACCTCCAGAGTCTTGGTAAGAAAATCTACATTGATGAAGAAACAGCGGCAGCATTGGATGATACTACATTACCCACCCTGCCGAGGGGAAAGCTAGGCAAACAAAGCGATTTAGTGGTAGTTGTCGGAGGAGATGGTAGCTTATTGAACGCTGCTCATACTTTAGTCAAAGACGAAGTCCCCGTGTTAGGTATAAACCGAGGCAGCTTGGGTTTTCTTACTGATATTCATCCTACTGAATTAGTAAAAATCAAAGCGATATTAGACGGTAATTACATCCTTGAAGAACGTTTTCTACTGACAGCTAACATAGAATTAGACGGTCAAACACTTAATCCACGATTTGAACACAATTGTGCTTTGAATGAATTTGCCCTTATTCCAGGTGCAGTTCCTCATATGATTGAGTTTGAGGTATATATAGATGACCAGTTTGTTTGTAGCCAACGTTCAGATGGCGTAATAATAGCTACCCCTACTGGCTCAACCGCTTACGCTCTCTCAGCAGGAGGCCCTATCTTACACCCAGAGCTCAATGCAATAGTCATAGTTCCTATGTTCCCCCATACTTTAAGCGTGCGACCTATAGTTATCAGTGGCGACAAAAAAGTAACTTTGGTCGTCACGCCTAATAATAAGGCTTCGCCACGCCTTGCATGTGATGGCCAAACCTATTTACATGCATCTTCAGGTAGTCATATCACCATTACTAAGAATCCTGAAAAACTCCAATTGATACATCCACGTGACCATGATTATTATGAAACCTTACGTAGCAAACTACATTGGGGACAAAAATTACAATATTCGGAATAAATTATGCTGACACAGATCAATATCTCTAATTTAGTCACTATCGAAAAGGCAAGTTTAGACTTAAGCACAGGTGTAACTGTTATTACAGGTGAAACAGGTGCTGGTAAATCTATTTTAATTGAAGCGATTGAGCTGGCTTTGGGCGGTCGAGCTTCGTCGCAACTGATTCGAGCCAACCAAGAGAAACTTGAGATTAGTATTTGTGTTGATCTAAGTAAAATGCCAGCATTGCCAGCTATTTTGATTGAAAATGATTTAGTTGATGAATCAGGTGAATATATTATTCGACGTGTTATTAGCCGAGATGGTAAATCAAAAGCTTTTCTAAATGACACTCCCGTTACTTTGCCAATGTTGCGAGAGTTAAGTGAATCTCTCATAGACTTGCATGGTCAACATGAACATCAAACGTTGTTAAAGCCCGAAAAGCATAGAGAAATCCTGGATAATTTCGGCGGACACATTGAACTTACTCGCCACGTGAAACAAATAGCGGATCAATATCGTACTGTTAGCCAACAAATACAAGACCATCAAACTAATATTCAGCAGCGTGCAGAAAAAAAAGAATTTCTACGCTTTCAGTTAAATGAATTAGAAAGTTTGCAGCTTCAGCAAAATGAATGGCAGCAATTAGAAGCTGAGCATAAAGAATTGGCAAATGCAGATTCGCTTCAACAAAATTTATCTGCAATCGTCTCACATTTTTCCAATGAAGATGCTAACCTGTTATCTCAGTTACACCGTTCAATTAAAACCTTAGAGTCGCTGCAGCATGTTCATCCTCGAATTGCTCAGTGGTTATCAGCTGTTAATACTGCAACTATTCAATTGGATGATGTAGCCAATGAAATTCAGCAGTATCTCGACAATATGGATAATAATCCTGAACGGCTTTATGAAATTGAGCAACGTATGCAGAGCATACATGATATGTCGCGAAAATATAAAGTTGCCCCTACCGATTTGCTCGAATGGATTAATAAACTAAACGCGGAATTTGCTTTATTAAATGCTGATGAATCCTCTTTAGCTGAACTAGAATTAAAACAGCAAGAGCTTTTACAATCTTATAAGCGTCTAGCACAAGAGCTAAGCGAAAAACGCACTAAGGCGGCTAAAAAACTGAATAAAGAGATAACTGCTATTATTCAAACCCTATCTCTGCCGCATGCTGAATTTCAAGTTGAATTACAGGCAGAGCCAGAAAATTCTGTGTGGCCTTCTGGTCTAGAAAAAATTAATTTCTTAGTTAAAACTAATAAAGGCACTGCTTTTCATCCTCTAATAAAAATTGCATCGGGTGGTGAGCTTTCAAGAATAAGCCTGGCTATTCATCTCGCTACAGCTGGCCAACACACAGTACCAACTATGATTTTTGATGAGGTTGATGTTGGAATTGGTGGAAGCACAGCAGAGTTGGTAGGACAGCTTTTGCGCCGTTTAGGCAAAACTCATCAATTGCTTTGTATTACGCATTTGCCACAAGTAGCTGCATACGGTAATCATCATATCATCGTGCAAAAACTTAATAATAAAGAACAAACCTATACACAAATAAAAGTATTAAGTATTAATGATAAAGTTAAAGAAATAGCCCGCATGCTAGGCGGCATTAATATTACGGATACTACTCTAAAGCATGCGCAGGAAATGTTAGAAGGGGTCAAGTATTAACTTGT
>CAZXFO010000284.1:0-6286 GCA_964639745.1 uncultured Coxiellaceae bacterium
TAAACTTAAACATTAATGATATTCAATTTATGTTAAACGGCGATGCTTTCTTAAACGGCTTAATCATAACTAATACTATTAACAATCAAGAAGAGCTACCTCCTGATGAACCCAATAAGAAAAAGCGCGATCATGATAACCACGATGAAGTTAATCTTGCTCAAGGCATAAGCCTCCCTTCACTGCTGCAATAGTAAACTAAAATGACCGTTTTTTGGCCTACCTTAGCCCTATACTTTTAAAGCCAGATTTGTATAATACCTGCCTTTCTTTATCTTCTAGGAGGTACCTAAAATGGCAGATGAAGCAGATTTAGCCAACGAACAAGTGAACAACGAATTATCGCGCGCTCTTAGCCGCATTAGACAAACCTCAAGTCTAGGCAAAGGAGCTAAGCACTGCGCAGAATGTGGCGACGATATCCCCAAAGCCCGTAGAGACCTAGGCTTTAGCTTTTGCGTTACCTGTGCCGAAGGTCGTGAACGCCGCCAGTCTTTGTTTGCAAACGACTAATTATAGGGGAGTTTTACTCCCCTCTGATCAAACCAACTTAAACTCAAGGCCTTTCCGCCTCGTTTAAAACGGCAAACTGACCTACCAGATAATTTGTTCATTATTTATGCAGCTCTAATTGGCTTTTAGCTAATGTTTACCCTATCCCGCCTACGGGCGTAGCCCATAAAATACTCAATTAAAGAAACGCTTAGACCTAGCCCAAAAAAATGTTAGAATTTAGCCCTTTATTTAATAATCCCTTAATTTTAATTGTATAAAATGAGGACCAAGATAGTTAAAGAGGTCTATAAATATGTCTTCAAGTAATCGTAGTGACGCCCTAGTATCTGGTCAGGCTGCAAGTAAAACAGATGAATTTAACGCCCAATTCGGGGTTAACGATCAAATTCACATTAAAGGAAGTGACCTTAATATAGCTTTTTATAACCTATATAAAAGTGCTACTAATGCATTAGACCCAAATTGCAACGTTTTAAAAGGCTTCGGAGATAAAGATGATATAAATGGCTGGTTTAAGTCGGCTATACACTTCCTTGGATATAAGCCATATTATTATATATCCGCATTTCAATTCGGCATAACCGAACAAAATCACGTACTCAACAAAGTGATTACCGCTTATCTACAACGTCATCATGATCTAGCTAAAAAAGAAAGCAAGGGGAGCCGTGAAATTTTTGCTACTCGCCATTTTATCATGCGCACCCTGCGTGACATGATCCTGCAAATCCACAAACTTCATAAAAATAACGGTCCAGAACTTATCAAAAATTTAAAGATTGTAATCACCTTATGTAATCACATCAAAAACAAGCAATCTTGGGGCACAGATATTCTTTTCGAATCCCTGCGGGATCATGGTAAGCAGAAAAAATTCTTTACTACCCTTGATGCTATTATTTCTGGGTTAAAGCAGGCTATAAAAAAACGTGAAGCAGCTGACGAATCTAGGCAATTAGCCATAGCTTTAGATCAGCTAGATGAAATGATCAACAATATTATCGACGTTAACCAAGACATATTAATTAAAGCTATATTTGGTGAAGACAAAATACCAACAGATCTTTTTGCAGATCAAAATAATATTATTGAATTTAGCAGAATACCCACAGACGAAGACAAAGCAGAGTGCACCACCCCCAAGCAACTTGAAGAAAAGTTGTATAAATATTTTAAAGGCAACAAGGCCATCCATGACGAAACTAAAGCTATAATAGACACACCAGCTAAGCTTCAAATTATTAAGACACTATTCTTCATGGCAGCAGAAGAAAAGAAAGTAGCAGATATGGAAGCTGAAGCCACTAGAATTGAAATGCAACAAATTATGGCTGAAGTCACTCGTGAAGAAGAACGCTTACTGTTAAGTGAAGCCGGTCTTCACGAAGAAAAAGCAATAACATCACGAAGTATTAATAATACATTAGCTTTAAATTCAAATAGCGCTACTTCTCCTCAACAAATAGATTCGGCAAGTAAGAGTGAGAGCCAATTACAAGACATGCGGCAAAAAAGCATAGTGTTGATTGAAACTATTAGCCAGGTAATGAGCGATAAAATATATAGCGTGTCCAGGAGTGAAGATCCATCGCAATTGGCTGCCAAAAGCTCTGCCAAAAGTTTTATAAGTTGTACCCAAGCTTTATTAAAAATGCATGCCCGATTGCTACAAATTAAAGGTCTAGCAAGACATCTTAAAGAAATAGTTGCTGGATTAGGTAATTTTTCAAAACCTACTGGTTTACCTCAGCTACAAGAATTCTATTCTGAAGCTCGCACCTCGCTGTACAATATGGCCGAACTACTTGAAGAATACCAAGCCGAAAGTGCAAAAATAACATTACAGCTAGATCTTAATGAAAATTGGCATAAAAATCTTAACGATTCTACCGTTAAAGCTGACAGTTTAGTTAAGCTTATCACTGATGAAGCTTTACCAGCTTTGGAAAATTTCAACAATAGCCTTAGACCAGGAAGCATGGCCAAAGATCTTACCAAGGTCATTTCAGCATTTCAGGGCGTTAACGTCAGATTAGAATTACTAGGCCGTCAATTTCAAATTTCTCCCGTCTATAATGTAGTCAAGCAGACTGCTGCCGCTGCTCTTCTAGCTGATAAACATCACCAAGAAGTTCTTAAGAGGGTAGGTAACAGCTATAATTATATTAATAACTCTCTGATGCCTTCTTCTAAGCCGAAGCTGCTTACCACTGGGACAAGCTCAAGCCAATCGCTTAAGATAGAAGATATTACTGATTTAGATGAACTTGGCATAGAAGATCTGCAAAATTCTAAAATTCGTGGTCATGGCTCTATAACGATTAGCGATGTATTAGATAAAGGTCAACTTGAAGAATCAGTAGACTCTTTCAAATTGCATATACCAAACCATGCACCTATCTTGTTAACTGAAGCTGCATTTAAATGGATTCAAGCAAAGCAAGCTAGCCGTAAAACTATGGATGCTGAATGGAATAAACAAGACACCTCTGGTAATAACAACAGCATAGGTGGCTCAGATGGAGCTGGTTCAAAAGCTAAAAAAACAGCAAATTTTGAGAAATCAGGCTTAAATTCTGGAATAGGTGAATCGGGCAATAATCATGATACATCTGACTTGGAATTAATCGACACCTTAAATAAAAGAATTGCTGCGCTCAAGCAACATAACGAAACTCTTAGAGTCACAGCACCACGGTTTAACCGCCATAAAGATTTTCCATTAAATGTTTTTAGCGGCTCTACTTTTAAATTCTGGATGTTTCTACCTTTTATTCCAGTGCATGTATTAATCTTAATGCCGATTGCAGGAATTTATTACCTCGCTAATCGCAAATCGATTAAGGCCGACTTAAAAGAGTATGAACGTCAAAAAACTCAATTTGATGTTAACTTGCAGGAAATCGCTGCTACAGAACAGCAGATTCACCACACTCAAACTCGAATTAAAACCGAGAGTGAAAACCGCTCTACAGAAAAATCGGGCTTAAATTCGAAAATAGATCCTTCTACATCGAAGAAAGCCAATCCCTTTATTGAGGAAACCGATGTAGGCACAGAAGAAGAGTCTAAATCAAATAATCAAACTCCTAGATCTAGTAGATCCTCATCACTGAGTCAAGCTGGCTTTTTCCCTAATCCAATCAAGCTAACAGTAGTGCAAATTTCAGCATACGCTCAAGCGCTATGTAGTAGTATAGCCCCTAACTTTAAAGAGGCTGTACAAAAGCAATATTTAGCTTACCAGCGAGCTGATGAAGAAGCTTCTGCCAAACAAAAAGCTCCGGATTATAGTAGGTTTCAGTGGAAAGACAAAGCCAGCTGGAAAGAATACTGCAAGGTAACCTTCGAAGCTTCTTACGAACAAGATCCCGCTTTAAAGGGTCTTAAAATATCGCAAGAAGATAAAAATGCAATACTGAAACAAGCATTTTTTGATGTTGTGCGCTCAGCACCAGTAGCAAGCAACAGCTTAAATCAATAACCGATAAACCCAGCTCTAGTTAGAGCTGGGTTTATGCTACAATAATCATTATCTACGGACAGTGAAGCTAAGGCAGCCTTATGGATAATGATTATCATAGCGTTATTCGGGAACTATCTGAAAGTATAGTCAAAGCCCAAAAACCCATTCGCATTTTGGATGCCTTGAAATGGACCCCCGACGTTAAAGAGCATTTCTTTAAACACCGTTTTAAAAAGCTTCCACATGTTGATGCCCACTTTTATCATGATCATGCGCCATTAGGGTTTGACCCTCAGAAGAAAATCGAAGAATTCAGAGAAATTGAGCGCAACATTCGCCGTCATTTAGGCCAATACAGCGGGGTTGGCAGCATCATGCAGCGTATGTGCCATGAATATTGTCGTGTCGTTGAAATGTTACAAGCCCGCGGCACCCCCAATTTTACTGAGATTTCACAAGAATTATACGGGAGCTCTGATGACGCCTTTCACGCTGGGGCCCCCACATTAAAAGATCTAGCTCATTTAGTTTCAACGACGCTTTCCAACATCGAAGACCAAGTCATCAACAAATCCGACAAAAAGAAATTTAGCAGCGAAGAAGCTGTAGCTATCTTAAAAAAACGTCTAGGCAATTATTTTGAAAATGATGAAGTACGGGTCGAATTAAGCGACGGTATTATTGCTGATGCTTCAGCGGGTGCTGACCGCATTAAAATTCATACTGGCTTACATTTCAGTGAGCGAGAACTTCGCATTCTCGAAATTCATGAAGGCTGGGTACATCTTGGCACTACGCTTAACGGGCTAGCCCAACCGATTTGTACTTTCTTAAGTAAAGGCCCGCCTTCTTCCACCATTACCCAAGAAGGTTTAGGCATCATTAGTGAAATTTTTACTTTCTCTTCTTACCCTTCAAGGGTTAAACGCTTAACTAATCGAATTACAGCGGTCAGCATGGCAGAAGAGGGTGCAAACTTTTTAGATGTATTTAACTTTTACCGTGAACAAGGCTTTGATGAAGAAGCAAGTTTTAGTGCTACCACCCGAGTATTTCGCGGCAGCACACCCGACGGCGGACCGTTTACTAAAGACCTATCTTACAGCAAAGGCTTTATCTTGATTTACAACTATATAAGACTAGCTGTGCAAAAAGGCTTATTAAAGCAGATTCCATTATTATTCTTGGGTAAAACGACCTTAGAAGATTTGCATATCTTAAAAGACTTAGTCGAAGAAGGCATTTTAATTCCCCCTAAATACATGCCGCCACAATTTAAAGACTTAGCCGCTTTAAGTGCCTGGATGTGCTATTCACTATTCCTAAATCGCTTAGATTTGCAGCAATTAGCCATTGATTTTAAAGCCATGTTGCTTTGATTGCCTTGTTTGTCCCTACTTCTTTGTCATTCCTGCGACAGCATACTACTGTTCGGTTAACCTGCATTATAAGTGATCACTTGTTATAAAAGCCGTCCCACCCCTGAGCTCCACTTTGTTAACCTCTGAAGTGACCACTTTTTGCAATACTGTCTCCCCGCAAAATTCCTGTCTATACATTTAGACAAAGCATACTGGCTCATCACAGGAATTTATTGCGGGGTCTGGTAGCGCGCCTTAGAGGAACTTAGCATAAATCTTTGCATTGAGAGTTCATGATCTTAGTAACCCTAACCAAAAAAACACTATTTCGGATACGCGTTAAAAAATATGTTGTTGAAGCCTGCAACCAGACCCCGTACAAATTCTCGTTATAGCCCAATACCCTTGTCTAAATGAAGTGGACGAGAATTTTACGGGGTGACAGCTTGTAGAAATTGATCTTTGCAATACAGATTAATCGGACAGTAGTGTGCGAAAGCAGAAATCAACTTTCTGCTTTATTAGCTTTAGTTAAGCGAACTTAAAGAAGAAGTCATGATTATCAGCAACCAGTTAATTTTTTGCTTCAACGCTTTCTTCAATAAACTGAATAATCTCGCTGGCAACATCAACGCCCGTGACTTTTTCAACACCTTCTAAACCAGGAGTTGCATTGACTTCCATAATTAAGGGACCACGATTGGAACGAACAATATCGACACCCGCAACATTAAGACCAATTATATGAGCAACTCTAATTGCCATATTCCTTTCTTCAGGGGTAATTTCAACCGGCATGGCGACACCGCCACGATGTAAGTTAGCACGAAATTCTTCGGACTTAGCTTGGCGCTTCATAGCCGCCACCACTTTATCACCTACCACAAAACAACGGATATCTGCACCACCAGCTTCTTTAATATATTCCTGCACCATAATATTT
>CAZXFO010000285.1:0-14962 GCA_964639745.1 uncultured Coxiellaceae bacterium
TCTGTAACAGTGGGGGTGCTGGTCAAATACCCAGTTAGTGTAATAATGATGTTACGGACTGTAATACTGTGTGAACCTGAAGTAACAACTTGATTGGTCATGGCAAAATTAAGCGTGCTAATTGTTACTATGTTCGTATCGGTAATATTGATCCAATTAGTGGCTGCCGCTGAGCAGGAGTAGGTTGCACCCCAAGGTCTAGATTGAATAGCGCTATTAATAAGTCGGTAGCCATAACGTAAATCATCATAAGAAGAACTAATGGAAGGTAAAGCTCCGCTATTGGTATGGTCATATGCAAATAAGATACAACTGTTGCTCGACCCGACGCTTATATCCGTTGTTGCGCTCATAAAGGGGTTAGTGTTTGAATGCGTTCCTGCTATGCTGCTAGCTAAAGACCAATAACCTGCTCTTCTGACGTCTGCAGCGATGGTGTCCATAGCTGCTTGTAGCTGAGCATGTAATAAATTAGCATTGAAAATAGTATTATAATGATCTAAACCCGTTATAAATACCGATGTTAAAGCAACAAAAAGAATACTATTTAGGCTCATCGCAATCATAAGCTCAGTGAAAGTGAAGCCTTTTAATAGCTTTTTTAACATACTGGATATCCGCTTATATTATTTGAACAAAGCTGTAAGTTGCCCATCGTCCCGATATCGATACCCATAGATTTTACGCCACCAGTCACTGTTAGAGTTATGGTGCCGCTAGCATTTGCTGCTCCTCGTGAACTTTCAAATATTAAAGAATTGAAGCCAGACAATGTTAAGGTAGTTAATGTTGAGGGGCTGGTATAAGTGCCAAGCGCGCAACTGGTGGGGTTACTGCAATTACAGGCGCTACCATTATTGATTCCGTAGCACCAACTGCTGCCAGTTTGGAATGAAACGTAAATAGAACTACCACGTTTGATTGCTTCACTACGTGCGTATTGCAAATTGTAGTATAGACCCTGGATTGTCGAGGTAAGTCGATATTGTTGGATAAAAGATAGAAAGCTGGGGGTAGCGAGTACTGCTAAGATGATCACTATAGCCAATGTGATCATGAGTTCAAGAAGGCTAAGTCCCTGATACCTCATTGTTCCCTGGTGTTCCTGCTTATAAAAGCTACTCATTTCAGCTTTTTTGGCAAGAAAAGGAAAGCTATAATAATCCATATTCGCTTTTTCCTGGGTATGTAATAGAATAACTATACTCGTAAGGACTTGTTTTGAAAATAGTTATAGTATTTGCTTGTCTATAGTCTCAAGGAAGGAGATGTTTTTGAGTTTACAGCGATGGAAGCAGCGTCTTAAAAGGCCTTTACAACACATAGTTAGTCTTTTGCTGAAGTGGAGGCATTATACCTCTGAGCAATTAGTCGGTTTAGATATTGGTCCAGGTTTTATTAAATTATTAAAGATCAATTCAGATGAAGATCCTTGTTTGGTTGAAGCATTCGGGATAATTCCTCTCCCGGCTGGAGCTATAGCTAAGGAAGAAATAAAGAATCCACAAGCCATCAAAGCAGCTCTGAGCGAAGTATTCGAGGATGCAGGAGAAAAAACTACTAGCCTAGCTATCTCCATACCTCGTTCTTCAACTATTATAAAAACGATTACTGTTGATAGTAGGTTAGATGCTGCTGATATTGAGTCACGAGCATGGATAGAGGCAAGTCACCATTTTCCTGACCTGGTTGGTGACATATATTTAGATTTTGATGTGCTTGGACCCTCAGCTCAGGATCCTTCACTGCTAGATTTACTCCTTGTAGCCTGCCGTAAAGACCAAGTAAAACCTTATTTGGATCTTTTAAATGAAAGTGGCTTTAAAGTAATGGTCGTCGATATTAATTGTTACGCATTAGAGCGTGCCTTAACTCTGTTCACGCGTCAGTTTCCTAAATTGCATACAGTTGCATTATTAAATTTAGATTTTAATTTAAGCAGCTTGGTAGTTGTGCATCAAGGACAAATGATATATGCCCATGATCATAGTTATGATGGGTCAAATTTTATTAATCAGTCACAGCAATATCTAAAAGATAAAGACGCCAGCAAAATATCATTGTCGGATTCAGCTTATTCAGACATTTTAAAAGCAGGTTTAAGTGCTCATTTGCGCCATTCTATGCATTTCTTTTACTCAAGTAGGCCGCATATCGCCATCGAAAAACTGGTATTATCCGGAGACTGTTCTACTGTTCCATGCTTAGGTGCTTTTATTCAACAAGAAACAGGGCTTGAAACTGTTTTAGCGGAACCATTTGTTGGTATGTCTATTGAGTCATCAGTTGATGAAACGATGTTGCAGAAATATTCTTCGGCGCTGATGTTAGTTTGTGGCTTGGCTTTGAGTAAATTGAAAGAAATGGAGAGCTAATGGTTCAGATAAATATGCTCCCTTGGCGAGAGCGGGCAAGAAAAATAAAACAAAAAAACTTTTTTATTGCTTTAGCAATCTCTATTGGGGCTACCCTTTTTATAATTTCTCTATTCCATATTTATTATGCAGACCTAATTCAATATCAAGATCAGCGTAATCTCTTCCTCCAAACCGAAATTTCCCAAAGACAAAGTGAAATAAACCTTATTCGTAAAAAGAAAGAGCAACAAGATAGTATTGAGGTGAAGCTAAAGTTTTTAATGCAGTTGAGAGAAAAAAATTATAAGACTGTAAAATTATTGGGCGAGCTAATAAAAATCGTCCCAGATAACGTTATTTTAAAAAAAATAACCAAAGAAGATAATTCAATTACTATTGACGGCATAGCGCAATCGGAATTAGCAATTGCCGGATTTTTGAAAGTGATAAGTCAATCAGTATTATTTCAGCAACCTGTTCTAACCGGTATTAGTGCAAGCGATAATACGAAAGTAAGCACTGAAAAAATTTTCCAAGTTAAAATGGACCAGAAAGAATAGAGGTTCTACATGCCATTAAAAGATATAGATCTAAAAAAAATTGATTTAAGAAATTTTTATGAATGGCCATTATTGGCTAGATCTATAATTATTTTCCTTGTTTGTGTAGGGGTTTTTTTCGGGGGGTACTTTTTTGATTTTTCAAATCTAAGTAGCCAAATATATGCTCGCTACAAAGATGAGCAAGATTTAAAATCACAGATACAGTCTATTTTGAAAATAGAAGAAAGTATGGAGGGATCTGTTTCTCAGTTTTCAGAGCTTGTGGGTATGTTGGATAGTTGGCAGGCGCAGTTAATTTCAGCTAATAACATACCTGATTTGCTCAATCAGATTTTAAGGCTTGGGTCACAGAATCATGTTAAATTCATCTTGTTCACTCCTGGTGATAAAAGTAAAAAAGATGATTATTTTGTAATGCCTATTAAAGCTATTGTTCTGGGAAATTACCAGCAATTGGCTAGTTTTATTAGTCAACTCGCCAACTTGCCGCAAATAGTGGTAATAAATAACCTGAGCATTGCTAGTACTGCTGAGAAAGATAAATCGGATAATGGAGAAGCAGCTAACCAATTAACAGCTGGATTAGATTTAGAGGTATATTATCTTGCGAATTATAAAAAATAACTATAGGCGCAAAAGAGCTATATTAATTATAGCTACAAGCATACTGCTGTTTGCCTGTAGCGGCGATAAGCGTGTACATGATTTGCAAGTCTATATTCATGGATTAAAAAAAGCTATTATAAAGCATAAAAAGGCGGGGTATATTTCTGAAATTAAGGCGCCAATCCCTGTAGTTTTTCAAGCTACCGAAAAGCAAAGGGATCCATTTAATGATGAGCAGGCTTCTTATTATAGCGATAAATCATCGCTTAATAACCCACTCTTAGCATACCCAGCTCGGCAATTTGAATATATGGGCACAATAACTCGTGAGCAGCAAGTCTGGGCAGTAGTTAAGGCTCCAGATAATAAAGTTTACCAAGTAACAATAAAAGATCGAATTGGCGATCATTATGGTAGAATTGTGAATGTTTATTCTGACCGGCTTGAAATCGAAGAAGGGATATCAGGTTCAGAAGCACAGGATCAAAAGGACGTTAAAAAAATAATAAGCTTGCCACTGAAGGGTAAGAGTTAATGAGTATAAAAGGAAAAGCTAAATTTTATAGTTTTTTGGTGCTTGCTATTTCTGCCGGCTTAAATCAAATTGCTTATTCGCAAATCCCTACTTTTCAAGTTCATGCCCAGCAGCAGGCACAGACCTCACAGCTAGCCACTGCCCCTCAAAATGGTAGTGGGAATTTGTCTTTTTATTTTCAGAATATTGAACTGCGTACACTTTTGCAGCTCATTAGCAAAATTTCTAATTTAAATTTTGTTATTAGCGATGCAGTAAAAGGGAGTGTGACTTTAAATTTAAAAAATGTAACCTGGCAAGAAGCATTAAATATAGTTCTTAAAACACACGGTTTAAGTGCGCGTCAAATTAGCAATGTCATGTTCATTAACACGCTAGACGAAGTAAGCAAGATGGACATAAAAGAATTTGAGGCTGATCAGCAAGTTGTAAATATGTCTCCACTAAATTCAGCTATAATCCAATTAAAATATATGAGTGCAAAGGATCTTGCTGATATATTAAAAGGCTCAAATAATACGTTATTAACCACTCGTGGTCAGGTGGTAGTTGATCCAAGAACTAACAGCGCTATTATTCGTGACATAAGTACGAATATTGCCGATATAAAAAAATTAGTGCAAAAGTTAGATGTACCAGCAAGACAAGTATTGATCGAAGCCCGGATTGTGAATATAGCAGTTAACTATGAGAAGCAATTAGGGGTTCGGTTTGGCCTAAGCAACACTAAGCAGCTTTCAGGATCTTGGGCAGGGGCAAGCCAGCTTGCACAGGGAACTAGTATTGCTGATGTTAATCCTATTACTAGTCGCCTTAACTTTAATAACCCAGCAGCCACATTCGCGAGTGGAGCAACCCCAGGAAGCATTGGCCTAGCTTTGGCTCGTTTAGGTAATGTATTGCTAGATTTAGAGTTAAGTGCCTTAGAAGAGGAAGGGCATAGCGAAACAATTGCGAGCCCTAGGGTAATTACCTCTAATCAACAAAAAGCTATTATCCAAACAGGGCAGCAAATTCCTTATCAACAATCCACATCTAGCGGTGCAACAGCTATCGCTTTTGAAAATGCTGTGTTGAGTTTAGAAATTACGCCGCAGATTACCCCAGATAATCGCGTAGTTTTAACTTTGAAAGCAACGCAAGATACAGCAGGCAATGCTCCAGTTACTTCGCAAAGCACAAGTAGCGGTACTGGTACAACCAGTACTTCTACCAGTTTTGGCCCTCCACCAATTAACACTGAAGAAGTACAATCAAATATCATATTAAATAATAATGAAACCGTTGTCTTGGGCGGTGTATATCAGCGTAATAAGCAGAAAAAAGTCGATCGTGTGCCGTTTTTCGGTTCATTGCCGTTGATCGGCAAATTTTTTCGTTTTACTAATGAACAAGATGATAGATCAGAGCTGCTAATTTTTATTACTCCAAAAATAATTGATACTGCTCCAGTGCGCACTGCCGCAAATCATACTGCTAAAAAGGTAGCTATTGATGCAAAAGATGATGATTAACATAAAAGCATTGCTTTTGATTGCTGCTTTATTATTAGGCGGCTGTCATACTTTCGATAATCATATTGTTACACAAGATAAGAAAATTAACGCTGCCCGATTAAATGTTCAGCTCGGTATGGCATATTTGGAAAGACACGAAATTCAACGCTCTAAACAAAAATTGTTATTAGCATTACAAGAAGCTCCACACTTACCTGAAGCTTGGTATTCTTTGGGTTATTTTTTTGAGGTTACAGGTGATAACGAAAGAGCATCTAATTGCTATTTAAAAGCTTTACAGTTAGCACCGAAGCGTGGAGATACCAATAATAATTACGGTACTTATTTATGCCGGAAACATCAATATAATGAAGCTGTAAAATATTTTCTGAAAGCTACTCAAGATATGGAATATTTAGACACCGCAGCAGCATATGAAAACGCTGGCCTCTGTGCGGAATTGATACCTGCACCTCAACAAGCTAAAAAGTATTTTGAATTGGCTATAAAGCAGGATCCAAGCAGGCCTCTTACTATCTTGAATTTAGCTCAACTAAATTATAAGCAGGGTAGTTATGAGCAAGCTAATGCGTATTTAAATCAATATTTAGCTGTAGCAGAACCTTCAGCAGAGTCTCGCTTGTTGATTAGGCAATTAGAAAGGTTAGGTTTTAGATAGGCCATCAGACTTAAGGAAGAATATTATATGGATCTTAGCCAACTTTTGAATTTAAGTGTACAGCAAAAAGCTTCTGATTTGCATCTTTCTCCAGGACTACCTCCTATGCTTCGTATAGATGGAGATTTGATTCCTGCTGCAGGCCAGTCAATGCTTACCGGTGACGAAGTAAAAGATTTAGTTTATGGGGTTTTAGATAACGAGCAACGTAAAGAATTTGAAACTACTCTTGAGCTTGATTTTGCAGTTAATATTCCCAACGTATCGATTTTTCGTGTTAATGCTTTTCATCAGAAAAATGGGGTATCAGCAGTATTTCGAGTTATTGCAGAAAATCCCCCCACCTTAGATGATTTGCAGCTTCCACCCGTTTTTAAGCAATTGTTACAGCTCCCCAATGGATTGATTCTAGTAACAGGTCCGACGGGTTCAGGTAAAAGTACAACGCTAGCTGCGATGATTAATTATATAAACGAAAATTATCCCTATCACATTATTACAGTAGAAGACCCTATCGAATACGTTCATAAAAGTAAAAAAAGCGTAATAACCCAGCGTCAAGTCCATAAAGATACCCAAAATTTTGCTTCAGCATTGCGAGCAGCGCTCCGCCAAGATCCAGATGTTATTTTAGTTGGTGAAATGCGCGATCTTGAGACTATTAGGCTGGCACTTACAGCTGCTGAGACAGGCCATTTAGTCTTAGCTACTTTACACACTAGCTCTGCTCCTCGATCGATTAATCGTGTTGTTGATGTTTTCCCGGCCGGTGAAAAGAATATTATTCGTAATATGTTGTCAGAGTCTTTGGCTGGGGTTATTTGCCAAACGCTGGTTAAAAAGAATACCGGAGGTCGTGTGGCGGCTTTAGAGGTCATGATAGGCACGAGCGCTATACGTAACTTGATCCGCGAAGATAAAGTTGCCCAAATGTATACTGCTATCCAAACAGGCAGGGATGTCGGCATGTGTACACTTGACCAAAGCTTGCAAGAATTGCTTTCAAAACAAGTTATTAGCCTAGAAACAGCCAAAGAGGTGGCAGTAAGTAAAGAAATATTTAATTAATTCAATCGCTTAGTAAATTCAAGGCTTTGAGTGAAATTTTGATCTGATTGTTTAGTAAACACGCTGAAAAAAGTATATAATAGATTTAGTGAGTTATGTTCTTCGAGCTCAAGGAAAAATGGACTAAAATTCGATTAGGAGGTTTTATCAATGAAGCGCATTCGCAACCCATTTCAAGGTTTTACCTTGCTTGAGTTGATGATCACTGTGGCTATCGTGGGTATTTTAGCAGCTATTGCCATCCCATCCTATGTTAATTACACTCGCCGCGCCTATTATGCTGAAATAGTTTCTGCCACCACTCCTTATAAAGTTGCTGTTGCAGAATGCTACCAAAAGCTATCGACTGTAACTGGATGTAACGCGGGAACCAATAATATTCCAGTTGCGATTACTTCGCCTACAGGTCGTGTTGCCTCTTTATCAGTTGCTGATGGTGTAATTACTGTTACCCCAGTTGCTTCAAATGGTATTACCGCCACAGACACCTATGTTTTAACGCCTACCGTTGTTAACAATGTTGTTACTTGGGCTTCATCAGGTGGTGGTGTAACTGCTGGTTATGCTCAATAATGAATGCCCGGAACTATATCCGGGTTAATTTTTTATTTGGGTTGCCATTCTCTTTTAAGGAGAAGTTATGAAGGGTATTGGTGGTTTTACGCTATTGGAGTTAATGATCACTGTCGCCATTGTTGGTATTCTAGCAGCTGTAGCTATACCATCCTATGTTAACTATACTCGCCGCGCCTATTTCACCGAAATTGTGGGAATGACTTCGCCTTATAAGCAAGGCGTTGCTGAATGCTATCAGGTCAATGGGACATTAACAGGCTGTAATGGTGGTAGTAACCACGTCCCAACAAATATAACTACAACAACAGGGCGTGTAACTTCGTTGACAGTTACAAATGGTGTAATAACAGTGACGCCAGTTGCTTCCAATGGAATTACCGCAACTGATACCTATATTTTAACTCCGACTGTTGTTAATAATGTTTTAACATGGGCTGCATCTGGAGGCGGAGTAACTAATGGATATGCTCAATAAAAAAAGAGTTGAGGATGAAATTACTTTTTAAATTTTATCATTCGGTGAGCTATGCAAGACTCCGCGTATCCCAAAAGTGTGTTAAGTGGATTTGCCTATCATCTTGCCGATAGTAACGTACTCGAAAAACAAACCGCACTAAATGCTTTGCAACAAGCAGCTCAAAACAAAGAATCTTACATAGAATATCTAGTGAAAAAAAAGCTTGTTGACGAAAGCCAGATGGCTAAAGCAACAGCTGAATATTTTGGGTTACCTTTATGCGATATTAATGCATTCAACACGGATCTTATTTCATCAGAACATCTTAGCATTCACCTTGTAAGGAAACGTCTTGCGTTGCCTGTTTTACAAAAAGGCGGAATTTTATACCTTGCGATTACCGACCCTACAATAGAAAATTTATACGAAGCTCGTTTTTTGACAGGGTTCGATATTAGATTATTTATTGTTGAAGCAAGTAAGCTAACTCAAGTAATTGACGAATTATTAAACAGTCTAATTTTATCAGAAATTAATGTAAATAATGAAGAGCAATTAGATCAAATAACTATAAATGCTTATAAAGAAGATAATGCTGATGTGGCTTCATATGATATTGAAAGTACCCCTGTAGTTAATTATGTTAATCGTGTGCTTTTGGATGCTATTGAAAAAGGGGCTTCAGATATTCACTTTGAGCGCTACGAAGATACGTATCGAATTAGGTTTAGGCAGTACGGTATCCTTTATCCAATAACTGCTCCACCTTTAAAGTTGGCTAATTATTTATTAGCTCGAATTAAAGTGATGTCGAATTTAGATATCACTGAGCACCGAGTTCCTCAAGATGGCCGCTTTAAATTGATAATATCTCGTAAAAGAGCTGTAGACTTTCGTGTAAGTGTTTGTCCCACTTTGTTTGGTGAAAAAATAGTACTTAGAATTCTTGACCCATCTCATACTTTTGCAGGTATAGATCTTTTAGGTATGGACGCAATTCAACAAGAACACCTAATGGCTGCCTTAAAAAGATCGCAAGGGTTTATATTGGTTACGGGTCCAACAGGGAGTGGTAAAACAGTAACGTTATACTCATCACTAAATTATTTGAATTCCACGGAAAAAAACATATCAACTGTTGAAGATCCTGTTGAAATCCCTTTAGAAGGGATTAATCAGGTCAATGTTAACCCTAAGACAGGTTTAACATTTTCTACAGCACTGCGCGCATTTTTACGTCAAGATCCCGATATTATTATGGTCGGTGAAATAAGAGATATTGAAACGGCAGAAATTGCTATTAAAGCTTCTCAAACTGGACATTTAGTTTTATCTACGCTTCATACAAATAGCGCACCAGAAACCATTACACGTCTTATAAGTATGGGTATTGCTCCTTATAATTTGGCTAGTTCGCTTACATTAGTTCTTGCTCAGCGATTGTTACGGGTTCTTTGTAAATATTGCAAGATAAAACAGGAAATACCTGATGAAATACTGTTAAAAGAGGGATTTAAGCAAGAAGAATTAGCTAGTTTACAATTATATGAAGCTGCTTCTTGTGATCATTGTATGAATGGTTTTAAAGGGCGCAGTGGTATTTTCGAAGTAATGCCTGTTTCCTCTGATATGGCGGCATTAATTATGCGCGGGGGGAATGCATTAGAGATTGTGGAACAAGCGCGCCACGAAGGCATCATCAATTTGCGTGAATCAGGTTTGCGTAAAGTTGCTGAAGGGGTGACGAGCTTAGCTGAACTTAACCGAGTTTTCAAATAGGTTTTATTCATGGCTGACGAAATACAAGCTTATCGATGGGCTGGATTAGACCGTAAAGGCAAGCGAGTTAACGGTGTTATTCGCGCATTAAGTATTAAGGAAGCACAAAACGAGCTAAAAAAATTAAATGTAGAAGTTATAAGTATTGATAAAAAAAGTCGCTTAGCTTTGGCGATGCCTAAGAAAAAAATAAAAGCAAAAGATATAATGCTTTTCACGCGCTATTTATCAACGATGTTGGCTTCCGGTTTGCCAATTTTACAAGCACTCGACGTAATCGGTCGTGAGCAAGAAAATCCGGCAATGCAGTCGTTAGTTACTACAATGCGAAATGATATAGCGAGTGGTAAGACACTGAGTGAATCATTTAGTCAGTTTTCACAGTACTTTGATGATCTTTATATTAGCCTTATACGAGCTGGCGAAAAATCAGGAACATTGGATAAGATACTTAAACGCCTAGTTAATTATCTAGAAAAAACTGAAATATTAAAAAGAAAAATCAAAAAGGCCTTAGTATACCCAACCGTTATTCTAATAATCGCACTAGGCGTTAGTTTAATTCTATTATTATTTGTCGTCCCACAATTCCAAGCGATCTTTAGCTCATTTGGTGCAGACCTGCCTTTGTTTACTCGTATGGTTGTAAACTTCTCTGCATTGTTGCGTAACTATTTTTGGCTTTTTTTTGCTGTCATTGGCTTGGCAGTCTGGGGTTTTCGTCGCAACTTAAAAGAATCAGTTGAAGCCCAAGAAAGATTGGATCGATTTAAATTAAAATTGCCTGTTATTGGCCCGCTGCTTAAAAAGGGAATTGTAGCTCGTTATACCAGAACCTTAGCTATTACTTTAGATGCAGGTGTGCCTATTATTGAGGCTATGAAGTTGTTAGAAAATATTATGGGCAGTCATGTGTATAGCAAAGCGGTCGTTCAAATTTGCAAAGATGTGGCTAGCGGAAATCAATTATATGTTTCAATGAATCATACTAAGCTCTTCCCAAGTATGGTTGTGCAAATGATATCTATAGGTGAAACTTCAGGCTCATTAGCTGAAATGTTAAATAAAGTGGCAGACTACTATGAAGAGGAAGTCAATGCTATTGTAGATAATCTGAGTAGCTTGTTGGAGCCACTTATTATGGTTCTATTAGGTGGAGTTATTGGTACTTTTGTTGTTGCCATGTATTTACCAATATTTAAGCTTGGCTCAATTGTTAAATAGAATAATGAAAGATAATTGATATGGGGAAGCCATGAAATACCGTGGATTCACGCTTATAGAAATATTAATTGTGCTTGTAATATTGTCTGTTTTAACTGTTTTGGCAGTAAGCCTATATTCTAGCACGGTAAGAGTGGGGAGACGCGCTGATGGGGTTGATACCTTGCTAGCGATATCTTTAGCCGAAGAAAGATATCGCTCAGTGAATACTAGCTATGGCACCCTGGCGCAAGTATGGAGCGGCGTTACAACCACAACGCAAGGTTACTACACCTTGGCTATATCTAATGTTAGTGCTACAGGCTATACCGTCACTGCAACAGCAATTGGAGATCAGGCAAATGATAATGAAAGTGGGACTTCCTGTGCTACACTGGTATTAACAGTATCAAGTGGCACTACCACTAATACTCCTGTAGCGTGCTGGCCCCAGTAAGGGATGATATGGCTGAGATACCTGTATTGCACTACACAATTAACGATCCTGTTGAGCTCAACCTTGCCTATATGCCTTTTATTAATGGAGGAGGGCTTTTTATCCCTTCTGAGAAAGCCTATCCGCTGGGCACCCATGTAGTAATAGAGCTCCTCATGCCAGGGCATAAAGATAGCCTTCGAATTGAGGGTAAGGTGGTTTGGATTACTCCACCTAATGCTCTTTACCAAGTTCTCTCTGGAATGGGTGTTCAGCTTACAGGCGCGCAGGCAGCAATTATCCGTAGCCAGATTGAAGCAGGGTTGGATAAAACGATGGAGATCGGAGGTTATACACTAGGTACACCCTCTGGCAATAATAAACAATAATTATCTAATTTCATCTTCTAACTGACGTAGTAATGTTTCTATCTCACGGTATGCTTTTTTTGCCCCTCCCCAATCATTATTTAGTACATCTTGTTCTGACTTTTTACAAAGTTCAAATATAGCTGTTACGCCACTGTTGCCTGCTGAGCCTTTAAGCCGATGAAATAGCTCTTTAGCTGTCGATGTATTTTTTTCTTGAATGGCTCGATTTAGCTCTTTCAATAAGTCATTTGTTGCTGTAGTAAAATTTCTCAGAAATGTATAGATGGTTTCATTGTCATCACCAAAAATCTCATGTAACCGGCCCATATCAACATTTTCAGGGATCTTAGGCTTTCTGTCAGTATTAATTTCAGCACTAGCATTATCCAAAGCGTTGTTTGAGTTATCCTTAATTAGCCATCGGTCTAATGTTAAAGCTAATTTTTTGATGTCTATGGGCTTTGAAATATAATCATCCATACCTGAAGCTAGACATTTTTCTCTATCACCTTTTAAAGCATGTGCAGTCATGGCAATTATCGGAACATGATGTTCAGAGTTTTTTTCAGTTTCACGTATTTTTCCTGTTGTGATATAGCCATCCATCTCTGGCATTTGGCAGTCCATTAAGATTAAATCATAAGAGATTCGTTTAAGGGCTTGCAGAACTTCAAGGCCGTTGGCAGCGATATCAGCTCTGTAGCCCAATTTTGCCAAGATGCGTAATGCTACTTGTTGGTTGATAGGGTTGTCTTCTGCCAAGAGTAATCTAGCTTTGCTTTTGTGTGGTTTATTTAAAGGGCTATTTTCCTGCATCAAAGCTATGACATCATTTTTACCGTTATTTTTCTTTAATACTGATAATAAGGTTTCGCTAAGCTTTGTTTGGCGAACTGGTTTAGGTAAGCACATAGCGATATCAAGTTGCTTCAATTCATCGCAGCTGAATGTTGTGCCTAGTGAAGATAATAAAATGACCGGTGTATGAGCTACTTCACTAAGTTGACGCATAATCTGGATTAATTCTAATCCATTCATCCCTGGCATAACATAATCAACTAAAGCTAATGCATAAGGGTCATTTTCTGTGGCAGCTTTTTTTAGCATGGATAATGCTTCAGCAGCATTGATAGCAACATCACATCGCATCTCCCACATTTCAGCTTGTCTCTTAACTATTTCCCGATTAATAGCATTATCATCAACACATAATATCCTTATGCCTTTTAATTCTGTTGGTAGGTTAAAAGTGACTTCTGAAGATGGAACTTCACATTCTATAAGAGGTATACTAAATGAAAATGTACTGCCATGTCCTGCTGAACTTTCTAATTCGATTGTTCCACCTAAAATCTCAACCAGTCGTTTAGAAATAGCGAGCCCTAATCCTGTGCCGCCATATTTGCGCGAAGTTGAAGAATCTCCTTGAGAAAAAGGTTGGAAGAGTTGCGAGCGAATCTCAGGCGCAATACCAATACCAGTGTCAGTAATTTCAAATAAGATCATTACTCTTTTATCATCTCTCTTTGCTAATTTAACCTTAACCGCTATTTCACCTTTCTCAGTAAATTTAGCTGCATTACTGAGAAGATTGTTAAGAATTTGGCGTATACGAGATGAATCACCTGTTAGCCAGGGTGGAACATCGGGTTCAATAAAGGCGCCTATGGCAATGCTCTTATGCTGTATTTGAGCAGCTACGATTTCTACAGTGTCGTCAATTAAGGCATATATATCAAAATTAATTTCCTCCAGTTCCATTCGGCCTGATTCAATCTTAGAAAAATCAAGAATATCATTAATAACTGACAGCAATGCTTCTCCTGATACGCGAATGGTTTCTGCATATTCACGCTGCTCTGTTGAAAGTGATGTGTCACTAAGTAAGCCAGTCATGCTAATTACACCATTTAATGGTGTTCTGATTTCATGGCTCATCGCTGCAAGAAAGGCGCTCTTAGCTTGGCTAGCTTCTTTGGCTTTTTCTGCTAAATCTTCTGCTATTTCTTTTTGTTGGCGGAGTTCTTCGTCGGCTTGCTTGCGATCAGTAATATCCCAGCATACGCCTGTCATGCGAATGGGTTGCTCAATGTCATCTCGGTAAACTTTGCCGCGAAATCCTAGATACCTAATGGTCTGGTTGGGCCGAATAATGCGAAATTCAGAATTGAACTCCGTACCTTCATTTAATGTTTGTTCTACTGTTTCTGCTACTTGTCGTCTATCGTCAGGGTGAATCAAACTGAGTGTAGCCTCATAATAGCCAGGGAAAGTTTTAGGTTTTAGGCCAAATAGGTGGTGGGTGTAGTCATCCCAGATAAATTTATCCTTAAGAATATCCCAGCTCCATGTTCCTGCTTCAGCTGACTTAAGAGCTAAATTGAGACGTTCTTCGTTTTCACGTAGTGAATTAGATATTCTTTTAATCTCTGTAATATCTGTTGATATTGTGCCGATTGCATAAAGTGTTCCGTGTTCGTCAAATAGAGGAAATTTATTGGAAATGTAAATGTGATCACCGTCTTGATCAGGTACTATTTCTTCAACTGCAATTGGTAATCTAGTTTGAATAACCTTAAACGCATTTTCAACAAAAATATCTGCTAAAATTGGTGAGAAAATATCATGGCTTTTTTTGCCTATAATATCTTCAGCTTTTTTATAAAATAATTTTTCGAACTGTTTATTGACAAGTAGATATTTTCCTTCTAAGTCATGAATATAAATCATAGCACTCGTATGGTCTAAAATTGCTTGTAGCTGTGCCTCATTAAGTTTAAGCGCGTGCTCTATTTGCCGACGTTTTATGTCAACTCGGTTTACTAAGAATCCATCA
>CAZXFO010000286.1:0-11591 GCA_964639745.1 uncultured Coxiellaceae bacterium
AATGTTGTAACCCATGCTGGTACCATTATCAAATACTGGCGATATTCTGATATCTTTACTGTCCTCTTCTTCTAAATAAGTTCTCTCAATAATTCCCCAATTATCCTGATGTCGATCAGTATTGGCGATCAAGGCATCGAACACAAATGCCTTTGCCCAATATTCGTGCCAATTATCATTTAAGAAACGGTATTTTGAGCTCAAGTCCTCAAAGATTTGGATAATCAATTCAAAATTATGCTGCTTACCCTTTTTACGATCGAAACTAGGAAAATACTGCTGACACAAGTCACCGCCAGCAATATAAGTTTGAGTGGTAGTCGCATCAGGAAAAACAAACCATTCAATTAAAGCTCCTGATTGGTTCATTTGACTATCAAATGCCGGAAAGGCTGGGGGCACTGGTATATCCATTTGCAGCCCTAGATGATAAGCAATAATTTCCATCCAAAATTGTTCGGGTGCACGCTTAGAGGAGCGCTTAAATAGATAATGATGGTTGGGCAAAAAAGGAATTTCAGCATGAGAGGGACAATAAACAAGTGTTTTATCCCTAGCTCCTTCAGGATATTGTGCGAATTCTTCGTCCCTACGCCAATCGGCGATATCCACCGCCTGCTCAAGGGAAAGAGTATTAATATTCATCGTGAACACACTCTTTAAATAAGATCGGGAATTTTAAGCCATCTTAACCCGCATTAACACCAAAGAATTCTAATATTGTGCATAAAAAACACCAAAACACTGCAATTGCTACCATAAAAAAAATCGAGTACCATCTGCTTTGTTTGCCAAGATGCATTAACGGACTGTTAGATTAGAACCAGGGAGCTTATTCAAAATACCTCAAATAATCTCCATATAATTAAAAAATAACTGACTTAAAGTTGGCTTGGAAATCCACATAGTAAATACATGGAAATGATCATGACAAAATTAGATATTGTTAAAAAAACAGCTTTAATTACCGGCATCAATGGACAAGATGGCACCTATCTTGCTGAATTATTATTACAGAAAAACTATGTTGTACACGGCATTATTCGCCGCTCTTCTATTTCCAATACTGCCCGCATCGATCACTTACAAGAAAATCCACAATACCGTGGTAAGTTTTATCTTCACTATGGTGATCTAACCGATTCCGGTAATTTGACTCGGATTATTCAAGAAACTCAACCGGATGAAATTTATAATTTAGCCGCTCAAAGCCATGTCGCGGTATCATTTGAAGAACCAGAATATACAGCCAATGCAGACGGCCTAGGTACGCTTCGCATTTTAGAAGCGATTCGCATTTTAGGTTTAGCAAAGAAGACTCGCTTCTACCAAGCCTCGACCTCCGAATTATATGGCTTAGTACAAGAAGTACCACAATCAGAAAGAACACCATTCTATCCACGCTCACCTTATGCGGTAGCTAAACTTTATGCTTACTGGATCACTGTAAACTACCGTGAAGCTTATGGCATCTACGGTTGTAATGGCATTTTATTTAATCATGAATCCCCGTTACGTGGCGAGACTTTCGTTAGCCGCAAAATCACCCAATCCCTTGCCCGTATCAAATTGGGTTTGCATGATTCTAGCTTATTCCTCGGTAACCTCGATGCTAAACGCGACTGGGGACATGCTAAAGATTATGTGGAAGCACAATGGCTAATGCTTCAGCAAGAAACCGCCGAAGATTTTGTTATTGCCACCGGCAAACAATATAGCGTGCGTGATTTTGTTGAAAAAGCTGCAGCAAGATTGGATATGCATATTACCTGGAAAGGCCAAGGCATTGATGAAAAAGGGTACGATCAACACGGTAACTGTATTGTTGCCGTTGACCCACGTTATTTCCGCCCTGCTGAAGTTGATAGCTTATTAGGTAACCCTGATAAAGCTCGTCAAAAACTGGGCTGGCAACCTAAAATCAGCTTTGATGCGCTCGTTAATGAAATGATTGATGAAGATTTAAAAGCAGCGAAGAAAGAACATCTGATCAAACAAGGCAGCCAATCAGTTTGCGCTTTTAGTGAGTAAATTCATATCGACCTAATGCAAGCCCCTACGAGCTTAATCTCTGTGGTGGGCTTTCTTTTTCATCATGAGCATACGCAGCATTTTCCTCGTCATCACGAGCCTGCGTAGCAGGCGTGGTGATCCAGATTTTGCTTTTCGTTAATGGTGTCATCTTTGAAACCTGGATTGCCGCGGATAAGCGCTGCGCATCCTCGCAAACCAATATGAAATATATACAGCGTAAGTTTATACCTGCATCCTATTAAGCCTCTTGCCAAAGGTAGCTCCTTAATGCAGTAACTAGAAATGATAAATTTTATGCCTAAAAAGGTTAAAGTGGTAAAATCTACTGGACTTCACAAGATTAGGCAACAATTAATCAAATGGGAATGCGGGACCTCTAAAATCTTCTTTTAAGCTATCCAATCCATGCTTTTTCATAAAATTCTCCCAATAGTTGTAGACCTCATTAAATAAATCGTCTAATAAATATTTAATACCCCCTATTAAAATAACTAACTTATTTCCCCAGGGATCATATTCATAAATAATGGCAAATTGTTTTCCTATTTCTGCCTTTCTTACAAGCGTAAAATGCTTACAGCCATTACATACATCTTTTAGAATTTTCAAATATTGAATAGCATTAAAATCTTGCTTTAATTGTAGCAAAGCATCCTCTTTATTATTCTTTACAAGCCATTGTTCGATCCAATCTCTTAAATGGTATGCATTTATAAAAAATGCCTCATAATAATCCAATTCATATGAACCTATTAAACATCGCTCTCTCCATCTTTGGACTCTTTCCCATTGTTCAAGTAAAAAGTTTAGGTTTCCGGCTCTTAATGGAAGCGACATTTTATCCTCTCAGTTTATAATCATGCATTTATATTAGGCTCAAATAATTTTTACTATCTTGTATATCCTTTAAGCTTCTTTTCTGCCTAAGTCGCGGTTATCAAATCCATCCATAATCTTTTGCAAACTCAAATTCCACTTTTTACCAGCATGCTTAACTAGCTCTTTTAAAATCAGATCAATTTTGTCATTAATATTATTAATTGCATGAGCGAATCCTTCTCTTCTTTCAACATTATCGATAACTA
This sequence comes from uncultured Coxiellaceae bacterium, assembly GCA_964639745.1. GTDB lineage: Bacteria > Pseudomonadota > Gammaproteobacteria > DSM-16500 > DSM-16500 > JABDGC01. The sequence continues at coordinate 3,120 of CAZXFO010000286.1, forward strand.
AGGGAAAACAGTATCTTGTTTCATCAACTAAAACTACTCCGTCATTTTCAGTAATATGATAAAGTTTCAAAGGCAAATTCTTAACTTCATTCTTTGGATAGCTATATTTATCTAAATATGACTGATAGAAAATATTAAAAGCTGTTTTACATTCATCTATATTATGTCCCTTAAGAAAATCTAATAAAACTTGCTCAATAAAATGCATATAACAAACATACCCTTTAGAATCGGCCCATTTATCAATAAAAAGCCAATCAATATTACCTTCCTTTGTTATTTCGTACTCTCTCATAAAAACCCCTATAACTTGCATTTGAAATTGCTAATTTGCACTTGCTTTCACTAAGTATAGAAGCAATATTAATTTTAATTATTATATCCAGCTCTAAAACTGCAACCCTTTGATTCCATATCATATTAGTTTTAAAAAAGCCCCCAGATAAGCTCTATACTTAAAATAGTGACGTATAGCTGGCTAACCTATGTCTAGAACTCGATCTCAATCTATTCCCGCTAATGAACATAGCACCCTTAAGCATTGGGTCTATTGCATGGGCAAAGGACAAATGAAACAGCAAGCTGAAGATTGGATTGAAGACCGCAATTTTGTTTTTGGTGAAGACTTCCATTTGATTGAAAGAAATAAAGGGAAACTATTTAGCCAAGTTGAAAATGACAGCATCTTGCATATATATGGGCATGGCAACCCTGACAAAATAGTTATATACAAAGGCGAGGAGGAATTAGGCCCTAAAGAATTTTTAAACTTCCTAAAGGCCGAAGGCTTATCAGAAAAACATACTGCGCTTGAACTTGACGCTTGCTTCAGCGACGTATTTGCTCGGGAATTAGCAAATATAGCACAAAAGGATTATCCACAGTTATTCATAATCGGTTTTCCAAAACAGTTTGTTTTATGTCAAGGAAACAACAATGAAAACTTAGCAAATTTAGATGAACCATTTGTAACATTAACTAATCAAGGCTCAATCATTAACCAAGAAGAATTTAATAAGCATCCTAAAAATAAAAAAGATGAATTCATTGCCAGTAATCATAAAAAAATATTTTATACCAACCCTACCAATCAAATTGAGGAGTCCTTAACTAATGCAAGCGATGAAAAAGAATCTAATATCACTTCAAGCAGGCGCATAACAAGAAGCACATCCGTTACTACAGCTTCATTTACCTCACTTCATGTTGATAATGACAACAAGGAAAAAAATGCCCCCTTCACCTCAAAATATGGAAGAGGATATATATTCAGGAAACCTGAAGACCAACCAAAAGCTAGAGAGTCTCTACCAGGCAGGAGCTCGTGGGCAGAGATAATCAGGCAAGATACTAAGTCTATTGAAAACAAAGATTTAACAGAACATGAAATAAACCTTACCAATATACGTGATTTAACCCTAGAACAGGATAGCACACAGCAAGTGCAGGGTAGTGATAATAATGGTAACATAGCCGAAAATAACGATTCGCCAAATAGTATTAAACCTAAATAAATTGAGGCCTATTATGTTCGGACATAATAATCAAAATGAGATAGCGCGTAGCAGTGATAAAAAAGTTTTTCTTGCCAATTATGATTATTCTTCTACAGGCAGCTTCACCTGGACCGAACAGCTAGGAGAAATGAATGAAGATGATTTCAGCGAACTTAACAAGCAATTACAAGTACATGAGTCAGTATCCTCAATTAATCTTCAAGGGAATAAAATCGGCACTAAGGACGGCTTAGTTGATGCGCTTACGAAATTGCTAATCGATAATAATCAAATAGAATATATTAACTTATCCAGCAATGAGCTTAACAATTCCCATGTTATCAGGCTATTCAAATCTCTAAAGACGCTGTCCAAAAACATTGTTATTGATTTCTCTAACAACCCGGATATTACCGAATCTGTTCTCAAAGAAGTTGAATCTTTCCGTCTTCATCCTCTAACATCAATATCTTTAATCAAATGCTGTTTCTCCGATCGAAACTTATCAGCTGAATTCAATGAACACTTAAATACAGCTAATAAAGAATTGCTTGAACTTAAAAAAGAACTGTCTACACTAAGTGAAGCAAAATCTGCCTATATCAATAATCCAAACAGTTACAGCGCTCAACAGCTTGTATGGGACTTTAATAGGCTAGGCCCAGTTACTCAATCTGATTTATTTAAGCTGAACGAACAATTAAAGAAAAACAAACATATAACCAGTATTTCATTTTATACAAATAAAATTGGTAGAAATGCCGGCACAGTGGATGCTTTAATTCAAATTCTAAAGGATAATCCACAAATCACATCTGTGAATTTACAATATAACCGGCTTTTAGATCGTCATATTCAGAAAATAATCCAATCCTTATCGCCATCACAATTATCCAGACTCTATCTTCAAACAAATGCGAATTTGCTTACAGAAAAAAGCCTTAAATTAGCTTATAAGCACCTTGATCCCAGAAGTGTTATTTCTATGGAATTTGGAAATAAAATAAATTGGGACGATGCTGAAGCAACAGAATGTTCTGAGAAAGCGAGAGAGTTATGTCGCAAAAGAAGCGAAGAAACAGCCGACCCCAAGGTTAGTGAAAATAATATATTTATTGAGAAAGCTAAACAACAAGATGCTGCTTCCCCTAAACAACGTGAATCTTCCTTTGAAGAAAAAACCAACGAAACCACTACCTCAACACCAAGCATAAAGAATAATATTTTTAAGAAACAATAGTTATTAAGTACCTAGAATATTCGCCATCAAGCTTCACTTCATTGAGCTCCGCGGAAGGAGCAAAGATGTAAAACGAAAAAACAAAACCTTGATTCCACGTCCGCTTTGCGGACTCTGAATGACAACACCAAATGTCTACTTTATTTTTGCTTTACATTACACAAACTATGAAGCCTGCACCAGACCCTGCACAAATTTATCGCGCTAAACTAGCACCCTTGTCATCCTGAGCGTAGCGAAGGATCTCCCCCATCCAAAGCCAATATGTCACCTCAAGCAATTTAACCCTTTTCTAGCCAAAAACTGAACTATACTTAAAAGGTGATCAACCCGTGAAAGGCATACAATAATGACATTTTCATATATAAAAGAACTGCTTAGAGTGTATGATTCCATAAAAAGTCCCTGGCGATCACTGGTCGGTGATGCAGACGCCATTAAGCCTCTCCGGAAATTAGCTAAAGAAATATCTAAAGAAAAAATAGGGGACCGTGAGCTAAGCGCAGATGAACTTTATAAAATATTTCACTTAGTACTAACCAGCGATAAAAAAAAATTTGATAAGGCAGTCTCTGAGGTATTTGATATTTTGCACAGGCATCATGAGTATCAAGCAGCAGCTTTTCTATACGACTCCAAGCCGTCATCATTCAATGAAAACAACCTACGCTTGATCATGGAACATCGCGAAGATTTGTATATGATAATTGAAGTATGGACTGCCATTCCCACCGCAGCAAAAACCCAACAAAATTTGGAATTAATAATCGAGCAGGAAGAGTCTCTATATGATATTTTTGAACTGTTAAAATCAAGCCGTATCAAACAGCAACTTGAGACAAATTCAAACGAAAACTTCTTAAAGCTGTGCTTCATCAGCATGCTAGCAGCTGACAAGCCATGGGTTTCGCTAGATCACTTTGCGCTAGATCACTTTCCACCACACCTAATTACCCATGATAGCCTTAAGAAAATAAGAGGTGTTTTAGACCAAATAACAGCTACGAGCAAACCTATTAATTTCTCTTCTTATGATGAGGAGCAAGTATTTAAAGGTAAAAATATTATTTTGGCAAAAGAATGGCGGGTAGAAATAATGGCAGCTGTCAGCATTTTACCAACAACATTCCAGACTCCAGAAACCCTCTCTCTTCTTTGCAAGCAAACTACACGAATAGGAAAAGCTGTTTCTGCTTTCATGTCCCTTCCTGAGCATTTATGGACCTCAGAAAACCTAGAAATTATATTATCAGCTCCAGACGTTCAAGTGCTGCTTGCTAAATACTTTCGGACTTTTTTTCCTCTTGCCATGCAAACTTCTGACAATTTCCTAAAATTATTTACCGCCAATATGGATTATGCAACAGCTAGAATAATAGAATCTATACCCTTTAGTCTATTCAACATGTTAATGAAAGAAGATTTTGAGCAGACAAATAAAGAAAAATTAGAGGCAATATCTAAAGCTTATTCTGTTTTACCGCGAGACTTGAAGACCCAAGAAAATATTAATTTACTAAAAGAAGACAAGTCAGAAGGTCTTAATGCTAAAGCTGTTCATTTCATATTTTCAGCTTTTCAAGCTGAACTACGAAATCAAGAAAATTTTGCTTTAGTAATAAAAAATAGCGCAGCCATTAGCAAGCTAATTGCCTTAGGTAACCGATTCCGTCTGCCATTACATTTAGCTCGCATCAGTAGATTTCTCAATCAAGACGCACTAAATGAGATGATAAACCAAGCTAAATTACCAGAAAATTCTGAAGGCCTATCAAACCTTGCTCGCCGATATGAAGCACTAGCTACCATTTTGAATTTAATACCCGACCGCTTAAAAACTCAAAATAATTACGACAACCTTGTCAACTATACTCCTCAAATTGTGAGATTCAGAGATACGCCCGAATTCAATGAAACTACCCGATTAATTTCTGGCATACCAGAACATATGTTTACGGCAGAATTAGCTAATCATATTATTGAGTGTGCCAGAGCCAATAACCAAGCAGCACGGCAAGTAGCTTTCAACCGACTAAGAGTAGAAGCCAATCGCATAACAGTAGCCTTCAATGGCCCCTTCCGGAATGTAGCTGCAGGCAACATTAATCCTTCTCAAAGTACACATACCGCCAGTGTTCACGCTTCTGTTTCCGAATCAGCCATTAAATTAATTAATCGGTACGGCCACCTTATCGATACCGATAAAAAACTAGATGAAACACTGCAAGAAATGGTTAATTGGAGCAGAACGGCGAGTGCCAAAGAGTTAAAATTGGATGAACATCAATTTGCGAAAGCTAAACTGTCTATACAACATTTAGCTGACCCTACATATGCTTATACTGATCCTAAATCACAAGTCAGCACCAGACAGCTACTCGCTCTAGTATGGATAGGAATACATGACAAAGAACTTTGCTCAGCCCCCTTAAATGACGCTTTAGAGAAAATGATTATTGGTCTCTATGATATTCAAAGAGGCTACAATCTTACGGCTGACTTTAAAGACCTTGCACCAAATGACAAAGATAAAATCATCTGTAGTGGCGGCACATTTAATAAGCTCATGGAAATTCCATGGGGCATGCATGATGATGTAACATTACGCTATATCACTTCAGAGCGAGCTTCAGCAAAATTTCCCATCATGGTTAAAGATTTAGTACAGGAACATATCGATGAGATAAAACACGAAGCGAAATCAGAAGAAGATCACGCTGCATATATGGAGTTAGTTGCCAAATTAAATGATGAAGGAATAGACCCCATCTGGGATAACATCATCAAACCTAGATTACTTGAACGATTTTATGATGAATACGGGTCATTATATAAGAGCAAAGATGATGCTGAGTTTATTAACTTTGTTGAACAAGGCCACTACGTTGATTTAGCTTCATTGCACCTAGAAAAAATTATAAATAAAGGAAACAATGTTAAAGAGAAAAATGAAGAACCCGCTTCTGACTCAGATTCATTGTCTGTGAATACTTTAGAAGAAAAACATTCTGGACATGAAGAGACCAAACTACCAAACAATGATGAAAGCACTTCTTCAATTTATTCTTCATCATCCTCTTTTTTTAATAAGAGCCCTCTTTCTACTCCCAAAAACAATGAAACGTCAAAAGATTTTTCCTTAACATGGAAAAATGCTTTTATTAACTCCTTAAACAAAGAAATTACCTATTTTAATTCTGCAGATAAATCACTTTGCAAAGATTTGCAAGATTTGCAAGAATTTATCAAACGTTTTTCACCTAACAACCCAGAACATATCCAGAAAATTGAAATAAACTTAAGCCACTCCATTGGTAATTTAACTAAGAAAAATAGTGAAGATTCCCCACATCAAAAGGGGTATCAACGTTGTTTAGACATGCTGCTTATTATGCAAAAAGGTGTACCTAAATTAAAAAGCATCGCAAACGAACCATTAGATAATGCTGAGCCAACCAAGAGAAGCCCGAAATAAATTTAGTCTTCAGACAAGGCAGCCACCTGTAATTCTGAACCTAAAGAATCTCTTGGCGATAAAAAGAGTAAGGCATGGGGTCTAGGTTTTACTTTTCAGTTTGATCTTTTAATAAATAATAAGTATCTTGCTTCAAGTGGAGACGCACTATTAATTATGCCTATCCCTTCCCTTCTTTATTTCCCCATTGCTTACCCCATTCCGCCGCTTTCAACCCATTGGTTTTAGATAACTTTATTAATATTACAAATAAGTAATATTATCTTGAAATAATATTACTTTTACATAATACTTATAGATAAGGAAAAATATGTGGAGCATAGAATATACAGATGAATTTGGCAGCTGGTGGGATAAGTTAAGTGAAGAAGAGCAAATAGAAATTACTGCTTATGTAGGAACACTAGAACAATGCGGCCCAAATTTAAAGTTTCCATATTCATCCGGTATTAACGGTTCAAAACATAAACATATGAGAGAACTTAGAATTCAACACAAGGGAAACCCATACCGTATATTATATGCTTTCGATCCACTACGCACTGCCATTTTATTAATAGGCGGCAATAAAAAAGGCAATGATAGATGGTATGAAATATACATCCCATTAGCAGATAAATTATATGAACAACATTTAGAGACTTTAAAGAAAGAAGGATATGTGAAATGAATAAGCCTTTTAGCACATTAAGAAAGAAGATGTCTGCAAAAGCTCAAAAATCTGCTGATGTTAGAACTCGCCAATTATTAGATGAAATGCTATTGCAAAAATTAAGGCAAGCATTAGATATAAGCCAAGAAACTTTGGCTAAGAAACTGCTCACCAAGCAAACGAACATTTCTCAGATTGAACGTCGAAAAGACATGTATATTTCAACTTTACGAAGCTTAATCGAAGCCATGGGTGGTGAATTAGATATTGTGGCTCGGTTTCCACAAGGCGATGTTCACCTTCCACAATTTAGTAATAACAAAAAAGAAAAGAAACATTTTGCAAAATAATAATCGCGAGCCAAGCAGCCAAAGCCGCACGGACTCCGAATGATAAAACCAACTGTCACTTTATTTCTGCGTTATATTACACAAACTATGAAGCCTGCAACCAGACCCCGCACAAATTCCTGTGACAAACCAACATGCTTGTCTATATGTGTAGACAGGAATTTTGCGGGGAGACAGCATTCATAACAAGTGATCACTTATGATACGGACTGACCGGACAGCAGCGCGCTGTGCTCACAATTGAATGATTAGTTTTAAGACCTGGACCCCACGCCTGCTACGCAGGCTCTGGGTGACGCTCCAAGGCGCGGGCTCTAAGCCTTAGCCTCCATACTAGTGATGACTCAAGCAATACAGCCTTAAACCACCTTATCGACTTCGCGCTGATAGACGTCTTCGAAACGGATAATATCGTCTTCACCAAAATAGCTGCCGGTTTGAACTTCGATAAGCTCTAGCAGCTCGGTAGTGTTATTCTCAAGGCGATGTTTCTCACCTGCTGGGATAAATGTCGACTGATTGGCACTTAACTCAAAACATTTCTCACCACAAGTTACAAGCGCAGTACCTTGTATGACTATCCAATGCTCAGAGCGGAAACGATGCTTCTGCAAAGATAATTTTGCCCCAGGCTTTACCACTAAACGTTTAGCTTGGAAATTAGAACCATTATTTAATACTTCGTAATAACCCCACGGCCTGTAATCACGGCGATGACGCTCAGCTTCTGAACGATTATTTTGCCGCAATGAATTGACCAATACTTTTACGTCTTGACAACTTTCTTTGTGAGCCACTAACACCGCATCCGCAGTCTCAACCACCACCAAATCAGATACGCCTACAGCGGCCAATAAACGACTCTCAGAACGCAAATATGAATTGGTTACTTGATCAGCAACCACATCACCTTTCATAACATTACCAGCATGATCCATGCCGTGAATGTCGCATATAGCACTCCATGATCCCACATCACTCCAATCAGAGCGCAACGCTACTACCGCAATGTTCTGCGATTTCTCCATGACTGCATAGTCAATAGATTCACTGCGACACTGGCTAAATAATTCGGGCTTTAAGCGTTGAAAATCTAGATCAATATTCATATCAGCAGCACAAGCATTACAGGTTTGCAAAATGTCCGGTGCGTATTTTTCCATTTCTGCCAAATAGCTGCTCGCTTTAAACATAAACATGCCGCTATTCCACAAATATTGCTGTGATTGTAGGTAAGCAGCCGCAGTATCACTATTAGG